>NZ_VOYL01000009.1:0-87531 GCF_013420295.1 Acinetobacter sp. YH01018 | reverse complement strand
GAGATCCATGCACGTGTAGCAGTCCTTAACAGATTTACGGAATTAGGTCGCCCACTTACCCAAGTTACGCCTTAAATTTGGATCAATTAGGGGCGCTTTGCATTTCAAATCTTTGTGCAACAAAGCCGCTGCAATGGAAAAGACAGACCGGTTCGATCACTGCTTGGGATTCTGTTCTTTTAACCATAAATAATGCGGAATCTGTTTTTTTGCTTTATCACGTAACTTTTTCTTGATGTACAACACCAATGCAAAACAGGTGGTGGTGAGGGTCAGCAGCATGCTGTTCATAAAACTCATGAGAGAGCTGACATAACCAATAGTGGTTAAACGGTTCATCATGCGGATGACTTGAGGACTGCTTTCCACACCGGTAATGGCCCAGGTGCATAAATGTTCGCAGTTGTTAATAATCAGATGATACTGGTTTTCGTTCATTCGTGAACGCATACGCCGTACCACTTTGCGGCCGCGAAATTTAGGATTGTTATATTGCTGGATAATAATGGTTTTACCAAAGCTGAATTTTTCCAGTGAGGTAATCTCAATGGGACGTTTCTTAAATAAATGGGCAAAACCTGAATAATGAATAACCCGGCCACGTCCTGCATAAATGCCGTGATGAGAATATCCAAAATGTTTAACGATAAGATGCGTCCCTAAAGGAAATCGTATTTTCTGCTGTTGCATGTAGACGTTTAACCAATAAAGTTACAAATATATTTTAGTGACTTAGTTTACTGCTTCTTTATAAAAGAATCGACTATTTCACTGAGTTGACTAGCTTTTATGACACTACAGCGCATTAAAAATGTCAGGATTCAGCATACCTCATGAGCCATAGCAGCATGAAGAAAATATTGTTAATAAAATGTGCAGTTATCACCTTACTCAGTTTGACCAGTATCACCTATGCAGAGCTTTATACCCGGCGCTGGCAGACTGATATTGTAGATGTAGACATTGTTCAGATTGATCAGCCACAAAACTTGCGCCTGTTTTTAAATGATCGCCAGACCCATCAACCCTTAGGTAAATTTAAAGCTGTGGCAAAACAGCTGAAAGCATGTGAAAAGCTGCTCTTTGCCATGAATGCCGGGATGTATCATGCAGACTATTCTCCGGTCGGGTTATATATTGAAGCAGCTCGGCAACAGAAAAAACTGAACACGGTCAAACAGGCATATGGCAATTTTTATCTGCAACCCAATGGCGTATTGGCCTGGAATCGGCATCACAGCCTGATCGCAAAGACAGAAAGTTATCAAAAGCTCAAGTTTAATGCCGAATACGCGACGCAATCGGGGCCTATGCTGGTGATTGATGGGCAGATTAATCCCCAATTTTTAAAAGATTCAGATTCCTTTAAGATCAGAAATGCTGTCGGGATTAAAGATCAAAGCTTATATTTTGTGATCAGTCGAAATGCGTTGAGTTTTTATCAATTTGCACAATTTTTTCAACAACAGCTTAAAGTGCAAAATGCCTTGTATCTGGACGGCTCAATCTCTAGTGCCTATATTCCGCAGTTAAAACGTTCAGATTCATTGTTTAATCTGGGACCGATGGTGGCCTATATTGATCAACAGAACTGTGCTACTCAATAAATGAAGTTCGCCAGCCATTAAAACCTGTAGCCAATTTTTAAACCATAGCCTATCGCATGGTTGTTGTTAAATTCACCGACCTGTGAAGCTTCAGATACCCCGGGAAGAGGAAGATAATAAGTGCCATCTTGTGCGGTGGCATCACCAAGCCAATAGTATTTGATCCCCCCTGAAATAAAATAGTTGGATTCAGGATTAAACTGAAATCCCAAGCCTATATTTTTGTAACCCTTGGTAGGATTTAAAATTGATCTAGGATTACCCGTGCCTGAATCCCAGCCGAGATCAAAAGCAGCGGACCATTTCGTGGTTAATTGTCGTGCCATGCCTAAGGTCACACTCCATTGGTCTTTTTGATAATCATCCAGATTAAATCCTGCGCTATAACTGCCATTACTAAGGGTCGTGGTGGCAAGTGCCGATAATGCGCCGAACTGGGTAGGACGTATCACAAAATCTTTCCAGTTGACCCATCGTATGTTCGAGTACAGTAAAGTTCCGCTCATGATACTGGTCTGGAAATTCAGATTGACCGATTGTGGGGTAGAAATTTTGGTTTTGGCATTGTCTGTTAGGAGTAGAGGTGTGCCCAAAATGTTTTCTTCTACATTGATTTTATGATTTATTTTCGAGTGATAAGTCAAGGCAGCCTTTAGTGCGAGCTCGGGAAACTGATAGGCAAGACCCGCTTTCCAGCCGAGGCCAGCATCCTGTTTAAATTTGGCGTTATAACCATTAAATTGGGCATATACCAGCCCACGTAGCGCGACATGACCTTCCACGGTTTGATAGGCAGGACCGGCATACAGGTTAATATTTTTGACAGGTTGATAACCTAAAATAAAACTCAGGTTTTGGCTGTCGACATTGACCTGAGTACCTTGCTGGCTCAGTGCGGTATCGGAGAAACTGCCATTGTCTTTTAATGGATAGTGTAAATCTGAACCAAATGGCTGATCATAGAGAATGCCAAAAGAGAAATTTGGAACGAATTGCAGTTTCAGTGCGGCACTCTGGTACTGGAAAGTCTGGGCAATATTATCGGTTGTATTATCAGCACTGTCAGGATTAACCAGATCTGGACGTGAACCTAAGGTATGCCCGGACACTTCAGGATCGGCAGCAGTAATGGAGGCTTCAAAATAATGCCCTGATTCTAGAAAAGGCAACACGGATTGTCCTGATTGATCCATGGTTGCCGCCAGACTATGACTTGAGATTAGGCTGCATAATATTGCCAGTCCAGGATAATACCGTTTCATATATTTTCCTTTTTAGGCTTATTTTTATTTTTTGCTCTTGTTGTTTTTTATCTTGTATTCTTGCTTGCTTTTATTCTTACTTGCTTGGCTGTTCTATCGGTTTGTTAAAATTCTTATTCTAGTAGAGCACTTTTACATTGTGTGGCATAGCAGATTCTGGAAAAATGATGGGAACTATGTTTCGAAGTATTAAAATTTGGCCATAATGGGCTATATAACAATTTTCGGGGGCAAATAAAAAGGCATTTAGTTGACTAAATGCCTTCATATAGAGGGTTTAGACTCTATTGTCGCAGTGGTAGATGCTGTAATTCATTTAACTCTTTTCGGCTATAACCTCTTGAAATTAAAACTTTCTTAATTCCAATGATGACTTTTTCATCTGTTGTTTGAGTTAAAGCCTGGATCAATTGTTCATTTGATTTGCAAGAGCAATCATTTTCAACACACGAGATTTGATTCTTGTGTTCGTTTTGCTGTTGATGAGCAGAAAACAGCTTTTGCCAAAAACTCATAGAGCCTTCATACACAACCTAACATAGATCGAAATATATCCAGTTTTTTGAGGAATACAAGTCTACCAAAGCTATAAAAGAATCAATTGAACCTTTAATTTTCCGATAGTAATTGAACACTTTAACGATATTATGAGATTTTCTATTCAGAATTATTTATAAATGATTTATTTTCAATGAAATATAAATGAAGCTCAATTGAGCTTCATTGATGTAAATATATTTACAAACTTAACAAAGAAATAAATTGTTTAAATTTTTTCCAGTAACACACCCGACTCGACGTGATGGGTATAAGGGAACTGATCAAACAAGGCAAATTTGGTCACTTTATGCGTACTCGATAAAGTCTTTAAATTGTCCTGTAAAGTGTCCGGATTACATGAGATATAAATGATCCGTTCAAAACGCTGTAGCAGTTTTAATGTTTCATCATCAATACCTGCACGCGGTGGATCAACAAATACCGTATCGAAGTCATAGCTGGTGATGTCGATTTCTGCTTCCTGCAAGCGACGGAATTCACGTTCGCCATTATAGGCCTCGGTAAATTCTTCAGCCGATAAACGTGCCACCTGAATATTATCAATCTGGTTTTGTTCAATATTCCACTGCGCCGCGTAGACCGATGATTTGGCCAATTCGGTTGCCAGTACGCGATTGAACTTGGTGGACAGTGGCAGGGTAAAGTTGCCATTGCCACAGTACAATTCCAGTAAGTCTTTATCTGACTGTTTGGCCGCATTGCATGCCCATTCCAGCATTTTTTGGCAGACTTGTGCATTCGGCTGGGTAAAGCTGCTTTCGATTTGCTTATATTGATAAGTACGATCGAATACTTTTAACTCTTCCACCACATAATCATCTGTCAAAATGACACGTTGACCACGGCTACGACCATAAATTTTAATGTTGAGCTTATCAGACAGTGCTTTTGCTGCAACTTCCCATTCTGCATTGAGTGTGCAACGGTAAACCAGTGAAACCAGCATTTCACCTTTTAATGTTGCTAGAAAATGAACTTCAAATAAACGCTTGGATAGAATTTCTGTCGCTTTCAGTTCTTTTAACAGAACAGGCATTAAATCGTTAATGCTTTTATCGGCTATCGGGAATTCGTCAATGCGAATCACCTGTTTTTGATTATCTTCACTGCGTTCAAACATCGCATAAAACATATCGTCGTCAGTATGCCAAATCCGAAATTCTGCGCGCATACGGAAGTTTTGTTCAGGCGACTGAAATACTTCTAAAGAAGGGGGATTAAACTCGGCAAATTGAGCAGAAATACGTGCAATCTTGGCATCAAGTTGTAACTGATAAGCTGAAGTCATATGCAGTAAAAATCACAAACACATTGAAAACAGGGATGGTAACAAAGTTTGCCTAAGATGACTAAACTTATTCCCCAATCAGCAGCAGAAATATAGTGATTGAACTCAAATTCAAATGCGCTTTTTTGATATTAAGAATGATAAAGGCAGATTTTTATTCAAAGGAAAAAATCAGGATGGTTTAAATGATTTCAAAACCAAAAAGAAACCAAGTCAACCAGACCAGGGAGAAGTTGACTTGGCAAAGAGGAAACGATACGTCGTTATAGGGTTAAGCGCTGACGTATATTTTTAAGTTTGGGTTGAGGTTAAGGTTTTAATTTAAGGTCATCAGGCTGGCATTACCTCCTGCGGCTGCGGTATTGATACTGATGGCATGCTCAATCACCAATCGTTCTAAAGGAATATTATGATCCAGCGGTTTTAAATGCGTGATGCCAATAATCGCCCCGGAACGGGCAGCAATTTGAGTTTGCAAGTATTGCAGTTGTGCTTTACTGCCGTGATGCAGTACGGCATCAAAATCAGCGCTTTCAATGTTCTGGATTACGGCAAAACGCTGTTCAATTTCTTTGGGCATTTTAGAAAGATATTTGAGCACAAAGGTATTTTCAGCCAGAACCACAGGCTGGCTGCCAACCGCAAAAATTGCCGCCAATTGCTGAATCTGATCCTGTTCCTGCTCCGCTAAAGACAGCACGCGTTTTCTTGGCAACACTACATATTGATTGCTTTCACCGGTCGGACCTCGCAATTCATAATGATGGCCAGCACAGAATGCAGGGCACGGTTGCAATTGATATTGAGGGAAGGTTTTTTCTGCCCATTGATAAAACACGTCATATAAAGGCTGATGCGCTGGCTGTGTGGCTTGTGCCTGAGTTGCAAATGGTCGAGCCAGTTTTTTCGCAGAGCAGTGCTGCATCAAACGGTACAGATAAATCGGGCCGCCAGCTTTAGGGCCTGTACCGGACAAGCCTTCACCACCAAAAGGCTGAACACCGACCACCGCACCGACAATATTACGGTTGATATACAAATTGCCGACTTCTGCATGTGCAATGACAGTCTGAATGGTCTCATCAATACGGGTATGCAGTCCCATGGTCAGACCATAACCTTTGGCATTGATCTGCTCAAGCAGCTGTTCTAATTGACCATATTTGTAGCGGATCATATGTAAAACTGGACCAAATACTTCACGCTGCAAATCGTCCAGATTCGGCAATTCAATTAAAGTCGGCGGAATAAAAGTCCCTTGTGCTAGGCTTTGATCCTGTTCAGGATTTAACATCAGTTGATGTACGGAATGACCTTTACCACGCATCTGATCAATATGTTTCTGAATATTGTTTTGTGCTTCAAGATCAATTACCGGGCCGATATCGGTTTTTAATAGCGCGGGATTGCCAACACGCAGTTGTTGCATGGCACCTTTCAGCATATGGATAACACTATCGGCATTGTCTTCTTGCACGCAGAGCACACGCAGGGCAGAACAGCGTTGGCCGGCACTATCATAAGCCGAGCTCACCACATCCAGAATCACCTGTTCGGTCAATGCCGACGAGTCAACAATCATGGCATTTTGCCCACCTGTTTCCGCAATCAGTGGAATAGGATGACCTGATGGACTCAGTCTTTGCGCCAGGGTCTTTTGCAAAATTTTGGCGACTTCGGTTGACCCGGTAAACATGATGCCTTGAATACGCGTATCACTGCTTAATTGTGCACCGACTGTTTCACCTTGCCCCGGCAGTAGCTGTAGCACATCTTGAGGAATGCCGGCTTCCCACAAAATCTGAATCGCTTGCGCTGCAATCAGTGGCGTTTGTTCAGCCGGTTTGGCAATGACAGTATTTCCAGTAACCAGTGCCGCTGAGATTTGTCCGGTAAAAATCGCCAAAGGGAAATTCCATGGACTGATACATAATACCGTACCTAAGGGTTGAATCACGGTATCTCGATCCAGATCGATCATTTGCGCTGCGTAATAACGCAGGAAGTCGACTGCTTCGCGAACTTCGGCAATGGCATTGGCATAGGTTTTACCACTTTCACGGCATAACAGAATCATCAGTTCCTGCATGCGTGATTGCATGATATCTGCTGCACGCTGTAGGTAAGCGGCACGTGTGTCTTTAGCGGTATTGCTCCATTCAGCTTGTGCATTCACGGCATGATCTAGGGCTTGATTGACCTGATCAGCGCTTGCTTCCTGTACATGACCCACGATATCTAGATGATCGGCAGGATTGACAATAAGAAGTGACTGCGAACTTGCATCATTTGAGTCATTTTCAAGACCGAGGTTTTTACCCAAAACCTGCGCTTGCCATTGCTGCTGACTCAGGTTGTGTGCAGTCTGGTTGAGGTCGGTCAGGTCATGATCATTGGCTAAATCCAGACCCGCTGAGTTTGGACGGATATCACCGTACAAATCAGGTGCTAGGGGAATAGCCGGGTGCTTCTGACCCACCTGTGATTCTTTGGCTGCATTTTTCAAAATCTCTGCATGCGGATTTTCAATCAGATCTTCAATTTTTAGGCTTTTATCTGCAATGCGGTTGACGAAAGAGGTATTGGCGCCATTTTCCAGTAAACGTCTTACCAGATAAGCCAGTAAGGTTTCATGATTCCCTACAGGGGCATAGATACGGCACGGCACCCCCAGTTTGTTATCTGTTTTATTGCCCACCACCTGTTCATACAGTGGTTCACCCATGCCATGCAGGCACTGGAATTCATATTGGCCACTGTAGTATTGGTTCGGATCGGCCAAATGATAAATGGTTGCAAGAGTCTGGGCATTATGTGTCGCGAACTGCGGGTAAATCTGCTCTGGCGCAGCCAACAGTTTTTTCGCACAGGCAATATAAGACAGGTCGGTATGCACTTTACGGGTAAACACCGGGTAGTCCGTCATGCCTTCAATTTGGGCCTTCTTGATTTCACTGTCCCAGTAAGCACCTTTAACCAAACGGATCATCAGGCGTTTTTGACTGCGTGTGGCTAAGTCCACCACATAGTCCACCACGTAGAAGCAGCGTTTCTGATAGGCCTGAATCACAAAACCAATGCCTTTCCAGTCGGCAAGGCCCGGCTCAAAACATAAACGCTCTAATAGTTCTAAAGAAATTTCCAGACGTTCGGATTCTTCGGCATCAATGTTCAGGCCAATATTGTAGCGTTTTGCCAGTTCTGCCAATTGCAGTACTTTTGGATACAGCTCCTCATGTACGCGATGTATTTGTGCACGCTGATAACGTGGATGCAGGGCGGAAAGCTTGATGGAAATACCCGGGCCGTCATAGACATCTTTGTCTTTGGAGGCCTGACCAATGGCATGGATGGCATTGCTATAATCCTGGAAATAGCGTTCAGCATCATGTTCGGTCAGCGCGGCTTCACCGAGCATGTCATAAGAATAACGGAAACCTTTATCTTCTAGCGGTTCTGCATGTTCTAGCGCTTCCTGAATGGTTTCACCCGTAACAAACTGCTCGCCCATCATCCGCATGGCGACATCCACAGCTTTACGGATAATCCCGCGACCACTACGGGCTAAAAGCCCTGTGAGCACGCTGGATAAAGTCTTTTGTTTTGGGGTTTCCATCAGTTTTCCGGTCAGCATGAGCCCCCAGGCAGCCGCATTGACAAACATCAGGCTGCTTTGCCCTACATGTTCTTTCCAGTTGCCCTGATTGATTTTGTCGCGAATCAGCAAGTCCCGTGTCGCGCTGTCCGGAATTCGCAGCAAGGCTTCAGCCAGACACATCAGGGCAATACCTTCCTGAGAGGAAAGTGAAAACTCTTGCAATAATCCCTGTACGATCCCGGCTTTACCGTTCGAGCTTTTACGTTCCCGTAAGCTATGAGCAAGATCGAATGCCAGATCATAAATACGCTGGTTCAGCTGTTCAGAAATCTGGCTATGTTCCAGTAAATGTTCAACACAGTCAGGTTCAGCATGGCGCCAGGCAGTATTTACCTCAACTTCATAATCATTTTTTTCTTTGAATTCGGTAATATATCCAAAGTGAGGTTTTGTCTGGTCAAAGCGGGTTTCAGTGTCCATTATATTCATGCCAACATCCTGTGACTGCCAAATTTTTGTTGAGTAAAATGCTTTATATAATTTATGATTACAGAAAGAATGCCGAATAACTCACTATAATTTTGGTTCATTTTAGAGAATAATTCTGATGTACAGCCCGATTTTTACCCTGGACCGAACAGATATCAAAATTTTAGATATTCTGCAAAATGATGGCCGGATTTCGAATATAAAACTGGCCGAAGCAGTAAATTTATCCCCGACCGCGGCTTTGGCAAGGGTACAGAAACTGACCAAAGATGGGTTTATTCTGGGCTATGAAGCCAAGCTGAATCCTGACATGCTTAATGCCAGTTTCGTGGTGTTTGTCGAGATTTTACTGGATAAAACTACCCCCAATGTTTTGGAGGAATTTTCTGATGCGATCATGCAATATCCTGAAATTGTGGAATGTCACATGATCAGTGGCGGATTTGATTTTGTTGTGAAAATCCGCTGTGCCAATATGGAAGAATTCCGGAAAATTTCAGGGCAGGTCCTGTGGCGTCTTCCCGGAATTAAAGAGACACGAAGTTATCCGGTGATGGAAGTGATTAAGGAAAGTTCTAAAATTTATCTGAAAAATAAAGGATAAAAATAAAACAAGGGGCTTAATGCCCCTTGAAGTTTATCTGGTGAAAGAAAATATCCTCAAAGCTTTATCCTCCATTCTTAGATTGGGCGGGTAGCCCCTTTTGCAGTTCTGCCATTTCTTTCTTGTACAATTGATCAGCCTGCTCGAAACGCTGAAGTACTTCTTGCGAAGGAGCTTTTTCTAATAAGCTGACCACGACAATGCTCACAAATGACAGAATAAAACCGGGAATAATTTCATATAAACCGGTACTGGCCATGGTGTTTTTCCATAAAATAACGGTTACCGCACCGACAATAATCCCCATAATCGCGCCGTTTAAGGTCATGCGTTTCCAGAACAAGGACAGGATAATCAGCGGACCAAATGCAGCACCGAAACCGGCCCAGGCATAGGCAACCAGTCCTAGAACCTTACTGTTTGGATTGCTTGCCAGAATAATGGCAAGTACGGCAATCGCCAGTACCATCAAGCGTCCAACCCAAACCAGTTCCTTTTGCGAAGCATTTTTGCGTAAGAATGCTTTATACAAATCTTCCGTCAGGGTGCTGGAGCAGACCAGAAGCTGACAGCTCAGGGTACTCATCACCGCAGCTAAAATGGCGGCCAAAATTACGCCTGCAATCCAGGGGTTAAACAGAATTTTGGTCAGTTCCATAAAGATGGTTTCAGGATTCTGGGAAACCACGCCTGCAAGTTCTGCATGATGCTGGAAGTAGGCAATGCCAATAAAACCGGCTCCGACTGCACCCCCTAGACATAGAATCATCCAGCTCATGCCAATACGACGTGCTGCCGGAATGGTCTTGACTGAATCTGCTGCCATAAAACGCACCAGAATATGCGGCTGTCCAAAATAGCCTAAGCCCCACGCCAGTGATGATAAAATGGCGACCGTACTTAATCCTGAAAGCATATTGGTGGCATGCGGGCGAGCCGTTTCAATCATTGTGGCAAACTGCTGGCTATGATCACCGATGGCCATATAGGCCATGATCGGCGTCAGCAGCAGCGCGAAAATCATCAGTCCTGCCTGAAAGGTATCGGTCCAGCTAATCGCTAGAAAGCCACCGATACATACATAGCTGATGGTGGCAATTGCACTGATCCAGAGTGCCGTCGTGTAAGACATGCCAAAAATACTTTCGAATAATCGTGCACCTGCCACCATGCCTGACGCGCAGTAAATGGAGAAAAACACCAGAATCACCAGAGCCGAGATCATCCGTAATATACGCTTGCGATCCCCAAAACGACTGGTGAAATAGTCCGGCAGGGTTAAGGCATTGTTCTGTACTTCGGTATGCACCCGTAAGCGGCCGGCGACCAGCAGCCAGTTCAGCCATGCGCCAATAATCAGGCCAATTGCAATCCAGGCTTCCGACAAGCCTGAAAGATAGATTGCACCGGGTAAGCCCATGAGCAGCCATCCACTCATATCGGAAGCGCCTGCGGAAAGGGCGGTGACCACGCTGCCCAGACTGCGTCCGCCCAGAATGTAATCTGAAAAGTCGGAGGTGGATTTATAGGCATACAGTCCTATACCAACCATGGCAATAATATAAAAAATAAATGTGATGAGGGTGGGGTTAAGTTGACTCATGGGCGCATCCTTATGTCCTTATGAATAACATCTTTCCAAGATGATTTTTTGTGCAGGTTCACTCAGGCGCTGATTCAACCATAAAATTGAAATTACCTTCTGTAACATTTCTAAGGGATTTAATCACGTGTTATGTAGCGGAATGTATTTTTAGATACAATTGATAAAAATTTAATAAAATAAATAACTTATAATTGTGTAACTTAATGTCATTCATCTTGTTCGAATAATTATCTACTGTGAATTAGAAATAACGCTCAAAAATTTTTGCGCTTAATTTTTTAGTGATGAAAATTGGAAGTGCTAATATAGTTACAAATGCTTACATTCGCTACAGAGTCCATGTATTTGGTTAAAGAGCATTGCCAAATAAATATCTTTTTACAATATTTAAAATAGCGTAAAGCCTTAATATTTTTTCAATTGCACAATTCTAGTGCATACATGTGAGTATATTTAAAGTGACAACAGTTCAACCCGACAATACAAGAATAGAGCGTGATTTATTGGGAGCAAAAGAAGTTCCCGCCGAGTGTTATTATGGCATTCATACAGTAAGGGCTCTGGAGAATTTCCAGATTTCTAATCAGAAGGTGGGAAGTCAGCTTCACTTTATCCGTGCTTTGGCACAAGTCAAAAAAGCCTCTGCCCAAGCCAATTTAGAATTTGGCAAAATTTCAGAACAGGTCAGCCAAGCTATACAATTTGCCTGTAATGCCTTAATCGAATCGCCTGAACAATGGAGTGAAGCTTTTCCTTTAGATATTTATCAGGGGGGTGCAGGAACTTCCATTAATATGAACACCAATGAAGTGTTGGCCAATATTGCCTTGGAGCATTTGGGTTTTCATAAGGGGCAATATGAACACATTCATCCGAATGATCATGTGAATAAATCGCAATCCACCAATGATGTCTATCCTACAGCCTTACGTTTAGCGACTTATTATAGTCTGGACAATTTGTTGCTTCAGATTCAAAAAATAGTTGATAGCTTATATATCAAGGCGACAGAGTTTCAATTTGTGGTAAAAATGGGACGTACCCAGCTGCAAGATGCGGTTCCGATGACTTTGGGACAAGAGTTCCGTGCATTTGCTACCTTATTAAAGGAAGATATACGTCTGATTCAACGTACCCGTGAGCTTTTACTGGAAGTGAATCTGGGAGCCACAGCTATTGGAACAGGAGTGAATACACCCCAAGGTTATGCCCATGCAGCGATTCAATCCTTAAACAAAATTACCGGCTTGAATCTGGTGGGTGCAGAAGACTATGTCGAAGCTACCAGCGATTGCGGGGTATTTATTATTTTATCCAGTACCCTGAAACGTCTGGCGGTGAAACTTTCAAAAATCTGTAACGATTTGCGCCTATTAAGTTCGGGGCCTCGTGCAGGTTTGGGGGAAATTCGTTTACCCGAATTACAGGCGGGTTCATCCATTATGCCGGCCAAAATCAATCCGGTGATTCCTGAAGTGGTGAACCAGATTGCCTTTAAGGTCATTGGCAACGATTTAACCGTGACTCTGGCAGCAGAAGCCGGGCAATTACAACTCAATGTCATGGAACCGGTGATTGCTGTTGCAATTAATGAGTCGATTGAACTTCTCACCCAGGCGGTGGTCAGTCTTGACCGTAAATGTATTCAAGGTATTCAGGCCAATGAGCAGGTCTGTTATGACGCTGTAATGCGCAGTGTCGGCATTGTCACTTTGCTGGATCCGATTTTAGGACATGCCAAATGTGATGAAATTGGGAAACAGTGCATTGCTGAAAATAAAACTATTCAGCAGGTGGTTTTGGAAAGGGAATTACTGACTCAAGCACAGCTGGATGAAATTTTTGCTTTTAGTAATCTGGTTTCAGAAGTAAGCTTACAGCATGAACCTTTGGCACAGGTTGGCTAATTGCTGGCTACAAAAATTTAATCATGATCTGAATAAAAAAGATCGCAATTTAAACAGCGATCTTTTTTATGAAAAAATAGGGATGAAGATAATGCAGCTCAGGGTTAAAATAGCTGGGATTTTTTCTATATGCCATGCTCATGCTGAATAAACTTGCTGGACTATTTACAGGTTCAGGACTGCTTAAAAGTTCAAAACCTTCTCCTGAACAGCTGTATCTTCAAGAAAACAATATCCAGTTTGATCCGGAACAAGGCTATATTGTGGACGGAATCGTGGTCAATCAGCTGTCTGAACGTTTGGCTTATTTTTCCAATCGCAAATTGAACAACTTTGATGATTTAAAAACCCTATATTTTACTGCCATTCTGATTAATGAAAAAATTGATCTGGAAATTGCCAGTCAGCGTTTTGTTGCACGTTTGGGTAATACTGAAGAAAACCTGTTACAGTTCAAGCAGATCATTCAGAAACTGAATGATTACTATCGTAATTTCCTGCGCGAAAAATAATTGGACAAAGACTTATGTGCTCGGCATCTAAAAGGATTTAGATGCGATCATTTGCTGTATATAAAAATAACTCAACCAAGAAAAAACCCATGTTAATATACGGTCCATGTCATTTAGACCAAAAGCTATATACATGTTCCAACAAGAAATTTCTCAACTCCATCTGCAACAGTTAAAAGCAGGCGAAAAACGCTGGGTCGGTAATTTACAAGGCTCATCTGCCGCTTTACTCTTCAAAGAAATTGCCACACAAAGCAAGCAATTATTCATTTTGGTGGCCAAAAATAATCAGCATTTGGGACAGTTGGAAAGTGAACTGGAATTTTACGGGATTAAACCGACGATTTTCCCGGATTGGGAAATTTTGCCTTATGACCGTTTGTCTCCCCATCAGGATATTGTGTCAGAGCGGCTTTCCATTTTATCCAATATGCCGAAGCAGGGCGTGCTGCTTTTATCTGCATCAACTTTGGCACAGCGTGTTGCACCGGCTTCATGGGTATTGGGCGAACATTTTGATATTCAAGTGGGACAGAAATTTGAACTGGAACAGCAAAAACTGCGTCTGATTCAGGCCGGTTATCATCTGGTCGATACCGTTTATGATCATGGTGAATTTGCTGTGCGTGGCAGCATTATGGATATTTACGCGTCCGGTCAAAGTGCACCCATTCGTATTGATCTGTTTGATGATGAAATTGAAAGCTTAAAGTTTTTTGATCCTGAAACTCAAAGAACAACCCAAACGCTACAACAGTTTTCTGTATTACCTGCCAAGGAGTTTCCGCTTAAAGAAGGACGCGCCACTTTCCGTGACCGTTATGCGGAAAAATTTCCCACAGCAAATCCGAAGAAAAATCCAATCTATCAAGATGCATTAGAAGGTATTGCCTCACCAGGACTGGAGTTTTATTTTCCCTTATTCTTTAGTAAAGAGGCGATGCAAACGCAAAGTACCCTCATGGCGTACTTACCTAAGAATGGCATTGTCATTACAGATAAGCATCTGGAGGAAGGGTTAACCAGTTTCTGGAAAGATGTGCTGCATCGTTATGAAGACCGCCGTCATAATGTCGAGCAGCCTATTTTGCCGCCGGAAGACATCTTTTTGCAGCCGAATCAGGTGCTGGAACAGCTGAATCAGTTTGCCAGAATTATTGCCTCAACAGAAACATTCGCTGAAAAAAGCGGTGTGATTAATTTCAATACGGAAATTCCACCGCGCTTACCAGTAGATCCAAAACAGGAAAAACCGTTTTCTGCGGTTAAAAAATATATTGATGCTGCCAATCATCCAGTCCTGCTGGTGGCTGAAAGTGCTGGCCGTCGTGAAACACTCAAGGATGCCTTGCGTCCAGCGCTGGGAGACATTCCCAATGTTGAAAATTATGCACAATTCAGAAGCTCTTTACATGCTATAGCCATTACCAGTGCACCGTTGGATCGGGGTCTGGTCATTCCTGATCAGCTTACCATCATCTCGGAAAACCAGCTCTATGAACATCGGGTGGTGCAGCGCCGCCGCAAGCGTCAGCAAGAAGTATCCGAAGAATTCCTGATTCGCAGTTTAACTGAACTGAGTATTGGTGCACCTGTGGTGCATATCGATCATGGTGTGGGACGTTATGCTGGCCTAGTCACTTTAAGTATTGACGACCAGGAACATGAATTTTTACAGCTGGATTATGCTGATGCTGCCAAGGTCTATGTTCCGGTCACCAATCTGCATTTAATCAGCCGTTATAGCGGCGGCGATCCGGATTTGGCCCCCTTGCATAAACTGGGAACTGATGCCTGGAGCAAGGCAAAACGTAAAGCGCTGGAGCAAATCCATGATGTTGCTGCTGAACTGCTGCATATTCAGGCACGCCGTCACTCTAAACCCGGTTTTAGCTTTGAACTGGAACAAAGTCCATATATGCAGTTTGCCAGCGGCTTTGCCTATGAAGAAACCTTGGATCAGGCCAATGCCATTGAAGCAACTTTGCACGACATGCAGCTGGCCAAACCGATGGATCGTCTGGTATGTGGCGATGTTGGTTTTGGTAAAACTGAAGTGGCGATGCGGGCAGCATTTGTTGCGGTACAAAACAACAAGCAGGTGGCTGTTTTGGTTCCCACCACCTTGCTGGCACAGCAGCATTATGAATCGTTTAAAGACCGTTTTGCCGACTGGCCGATCCGTATTGAAGTGCTGTCACGGTTTGGTTCAAGCAAATCCCATAGTAAAACCATTGAAGACCTGGCTGATGGTAAAGTCGATATTGTGATTGGTACGCATAAAATTTTGCAGCAGAATATCCAGTTTAAAAATCTGGGCCTGATGATTGTCGATGAAGAGCATCGTTTTGGGGTACGTGATAAAGAACGTATTAAAGCCATGCGTGCAGATGTCGATATGCTGACTCTCACCGCGACGCCAATTCCACGAACTTTAAATATGGCCTTTAGCGGGATGCGCGACCTTTCGATTATCGCTACACCGCCTGCACGTCGTCTGGCTGTGAAAACCTTTGTACAGGAACAGACCAGTGAGTCGGTTAAAGAAGCCATTCTGCGTGAATTGCTGCGCGGTGGACAGGTATATTTCCTGCATAATGAAGTGGATACCATTGAGCGCACTGCTGAAAATATTCGTGAACTGGTGCCTGAGGCCCGGGTGGCGGTTGCTCATGGCCAAATGCGGGAACGTGAACTGGAGCAGGTGATGCAGCAGTTCTATCATAAAGAATACAATGTGCTGGTCTGTTCAACCATTATTGAAACCGGGATTGACGTTCCCAATGCTAATACCATTTTAATTGAACGCGCTGATAAGCTGGGACTTGCCCAGTTGCACCAATTACGGGGCCGTGTCGGACGTTCACACCATCAAGCTTATGCCTACTTGCTGGTACCTTCAATCAAGGGGTTAAAGGGAGATGCAGAGAAACGTCTGGATGCGATTCAGCGCGCATCGAATTTAGGGGCCGGTTTCATGCTGGCGACGGAAGATCTGGAAATTCGTGGAGCTGGCGAGCTTTTAGGTGAGCAACAAAGTGGCTCCATGCAAGCGATTGGTTATAGCCTGTATATGGAAATGCTGGAAAAGGCCACCAAAGCCATCCAAAAAGGCAAAACCCCGAATTTCGATGCACCATTGTCCCTGATTGCGGAAATCAATCTACATATGCCAGCCTTGATTCCAGATGAATATCTGGGAGATGTGCATCAGCGCCTATTGTTCTATAAACGCATCAGTAATACCGATACCCAGGAAAAACTCGATAATATCCGCATGGAGCTGATTGACCGGTTTGGTGTGCCACCGCAGCCAGTGAAGCAGTTATTTGCTGTGCATCAGATTCGTTTGAAAGCTGAGCAGCTGGGCATTACCAAAATTGATATCAGTGCTAACGGTGGTCATATTGAATTTTCACCAGAAACACCAGTACAGGCCATCAGTATTATTCAAATGATGCAAAAACATCCGACCTTTTTCCGCATGGATGGCGGGCAACGCCTGAAAGTCATGGTCATGCTGGAAGATTATCAAAAACGTATCCAATTTATTATCGATTTATTGGACAGTTTATTGAAAGAAATTCATTGATTTGACAGGGAGTGCATAAGATTTATGCACTCGCTTTGCAATTTGTGCAGATTTTAAAAAATCGTGAGATGAAGCGCTTGATTTTTTAAAGAAATTTATTAAATTCGTGAATGTTCATGCGTTCATTGCAAATAGTGGTTTATTTGTAATGAAACACATTGCATAGAATATTCACGCCCCATTGGATGTGATAGTATTAGCCATCATTCTAATTTTGCATAATTTATAAAGATATGTTTAGTTTGCATCCACAACTTGCTCAAGATACTTTTTTTGTAGGCGACTTTCCACTGTCAACATGTCGTTTAATGAATGATATGCAATTTCCGTGGCTCATATTAATTCCACGCGTGCCGGGCGTGAGCGAATTATATGAATTAAGTCAGGCTGACCAGGAACAGTTCCTGCGTGAATCGAGCTGGTTATCGAGTCAGCTTGCACGCGTATTCCGCGCAGACAAAATGAATGTGGCCGCTCTTGGGAATATGGTTCCACAATTGCATTTTCATCATGTCGTGCGCTATCAAAATGACGTGGCTTGGCCAAAACCAGTATGGGGTACTCCAGCTATTCCTTATACCAATGAAGTTCTTGCACATATGCGTCAAACCTTGATGCTCGCATTGCGTGGTCAGGGTGATATGCCATTTGACTGGCGTATGGATTAATTCCAAGCCATTGAAAGCCATAGTATGGAATTTATGGTGTCAAGACTCGAATCAGGAGTGATTGAGTGTCATTAGACGACTGGATTAGAAAAGAACCCAGACAATTTGAATATTTCCATCGTTTGATGGGATATATGATGTTGTCTTTACTCGTTACTGTCTACCATTACACGGCTTCTGACACCCAATACCAGATTTATATTCCTTTTTTCCTGTTGTTCATTTTTCTGATTACGCCGAGATTATCGACCTGGCTGCAGTATCGTTATAATTCCAATATAAAACGCAGTGTCTTGTTTATTACCGATGTAGTTGTTATTTCGGTTATTTTATCTGCTATTCATTTAAACCTGGTTCTGACTTTCATTTCACTGTTTGTCATTTTATATACCGCAATCACCAACAAGATTTCTTTTTTAGCTGTGTCATTGGCAAGCCTGATTGGAATCGCAAATTTTTATCTGTGTAATATTCTGATTTTTGGTTTTGGTGAGTATTTTGAACAAACCACTGGTGAGTTAACCGTTTTAGGTTTTATCTGTTTAATTACTTTTTTTGGTGTGGGTAGTTTTTATCAAAGCAGCCAGATTCAACATATCAGTAATCGTCGAACCTATTATTACGATCAAATGAATCGTTATATGGAGTTCGCAAATCAGCTGAGCCGATATGCACCTGTGCAGTTGTGGCAATCGATCATGAAAGGTGAGTCGGAAGCCAAAATTGAATACAAACGTAAGAAAATGACCATTTTCTTTTCAGATATTCAAGGTTTTACCGAACTTTCAGAAACGCTTATTCCAGATGATTTGGCATTCCTGCTCAATGACTATTTAAGTCATATGACTGAAATTGCCAAGCAGTATGAAGCGACTGTCGACAAGTTTATGGGTGATGCGATCCTGATTTTCTTTGGTGATCCAATCTCGCAAGGGGTGGAGCAAGATGCCAAAACTTGTCTAGACATGGCAATTGATATGCGTCAACAAATGAAACTGCTGCGTGAACGCTGGATCAAGATGGGCTATCCGGCTTTGCATATCCGTATGGGGATTAGTACTGGTTATTGTCACGTAGGGAACTATGGCGCAGCACATCGTATGGCATATACCATTGTTGGACGTGATGCCAATCTGGCAGCACGGCTGCAAAGTGCAGCAGCAGTCGATGAAATCCTGATTTCAGATGAAACCTATAATTTAATTAAAAATGACTATTTATGTGCGCCGAAAAAACCTATTACGCTTAAAGGGATTCACGGTCCGGTAAAGACCTGGCAAGTTATGGAAAAATATACCTCGCGTAAATTGGATTATCAGCGCTGGTTTGATTATGAGTACAAGGGTTTCCATTTGTTGCTGAATCTGGATGAGGTTCAAAATTATGAATATCCAGAGTTGATCCAAGTTTTGGAAAAGATGATTAAGCGGATTCAAAAACAGCAAAAATTGACCAACTCAGAAGGTATTGTTCGACTCAATCTGGAAGATGTGATTGAAGATGAGAAGGACGAGCAATACCACTAAAAATCATGATTGAGATGATGTTTACAGATAAAAAAACCACGCGATTGCGTGGTTTTTTATGAGCGAAAATCTTAATGATTTTCTGAGGCGTGATTGATGGTATATTTGGGAATTTCGACTTCCAAATCTTCATCGACAATTTTCACTTGGCATGAAAGGCGTGAATCCGGTTCCAGACCCCAGGCACGATCTAGTAAATCTGCTTCTACATCTGTCATTTCTTCGAGGCTGTCAAAACCTTTGCGAACTACGACATGACAGGTGGTACAAGCACAAGACATATCACATGCATGTTCAATCTTGATACCATTTTTTAACAGGCTTTCGCACAGGTTGGCATCCTGTTCAACTTCGAACTCGGCACCATTAGGGCAAATTTGCGCATGTGGAAGAACTTTAATACGTGGCATAATTTTTTCCTGTTTATTGGTCCGAGTTTGACCAGTCATCAAGTTTAGTGCCTTTCAAAGCTGCATCAATATGTTGGTTCATGCGTGCAGCAGCAAAAGCATCACTGTGTATTTTAAGCTGTTCTACAGCTTGTTCAATCGCTTTAATATCGGTGGTTTCGAGTTGAGCCTCAAGTTGAGCTTTGGCTTGATTTAACGATACTAACTGTTCAGCAGTTAATAGCTGGGCATCCACTTTTAGGGCTTGTTCCAGTGCTTCCAGCTCACGTTTTGCTTCAACCTTGGTTTCTTGCAAATGACGAAGATGTTTATCTTCTTCCGCATATTTGAAGCCATCAATCAGTAAGCGTTCGGTATCGGCATCAGATAAACCATAAGAAGGTTTAATGTCGATTTGAGCATGTACACCAGACGTGGTTTCCTTGGCAGCAACAGTTAACAGGCCATCGGCATCAACCTGAAAAGTGACTTCAATACGTGCCTGACCGGCAGTCATTGGCGGAATGCCATGCAAGACAAAGCGACCCAAACTACGGCAGTGTTCCACCAGATCACGTTCACCTTGTACCACATGAATCAACATGGCAGTCTGGCCATCCTGATAAGTAGTGAATTCCTGACGACGCGCCACAGGAATGGCCGTATTGCGTGAGATTAAACGCTCCACCAGACCACCCATGGTTTCCAGACCGAGTGATAAAGGGGTAACGTCTAATAACAATGAACCATCTTTGGAGTTGCCAATGAGCTGATTCGCTGTAATAGAGGCACCAATTGCGACCACCTCGTCCGGGTTGATGGTGCATAGCGGTTCCTGATTGAAGACTTCACGAACAGCCTTTTGCACCGCATAAGAGCGAGTAGAACCACCTACAAGCACGACATTTTTAATGTCATCCAGTTCAAGTTTGGCATCACGCATCACGCGTTTACATACGCTGATGGTTTTGTCTAAAGCAACTTTAATGATGTCTTCAAATGTAGCACGGTCTAAAGTCAGAGCCTGATCTAAAACTTTCAGTTCAACTGACTCGGCATCTGACAAGGCTTCTTTTGCTTTACGTGCAGAAACAATAAAATGTGCATATTCGGCATCATCTAAGGTTTCAATATTCAGTTGTTTTTTAGCCCATTTCACAATTAGGCGATCCAGGTCATCACCACCTAAAGCAGTATGTCCGCCAGTCGCTAAAACTTCGAATACACCTTGGGAAAAACGCAGGATAGATACGTCAAAAGTACCGCCACCCAGGTCATAAATCACATAATTTTGATCGTGAGCGAGATTGGTTTCTTGGTCTAGGCCATAAGCCACAGCCGCAGCAGTAGGCTCATTCAGTAGACGTAAAACATTTAAACCGGCCAGTTGGGCAGCATCACGTGTTGCCTGACGTTGTGCCTCATCAAAATAGGCTGGAACAGTGATTACCGCACCATTCACTTCATTTTTTAAACTGTCTTCAGCACGGTCTTTCAGCTGTTTTAGAATTTCTGCAGAAATCTCGACAGGAGTTTTACGGCCTTGTGCAGTTTCAAAAGCAGGCATCTGATTGTCTTCACCCACCAAAGTGTAAGGGTGCTGGAATTTGATGTCTGTTTTCGAGCGTCCCATAAAACGTTTCACGGAGACAATGGTGTTTTTAGGATCTGTAGTAGTAAACGGCTTGGCTTCATCACCATAATGGGTGGTGTTATGGCTGTAGTGAACAATAGAGGGAAGTAACACTCGGCCTTGTTCGTCGTTCAGAACTTTAGCTTTACCGGAAAGTACTGTGGCAACCAATGAATGCGTAGTACCCAAGTCGATACCAATTGCTATGCGGTGTTCATGCGGTGCACTTGATTGACCGGGTTCTGCAATTTGCAAGAGAGCCATTGTGTTACATCCTTAGAACTAAAAATTAAAAAATAAAATTAAAGCGAATTAAAAATCATCATCTAAATCAAAGCTGTCATCATCCAGAAAACGATCTTCAGCCTTGTCGATGTCAGCCATGACTTTAACAAAGAAACGCAATTTGCGAACGGTATCGCGAGCTTCGCCCCAGTCTTCATCTTCATAGTCGATTTTGAATTCACGGACCAAACCGTCAATCCATTGCTGAACTTCATGCTTTAATGAAGTCAGTTCCTCAGCTGATGCAGCTTCATTCAGCTGTTCACGAATTTCCAGTGCAGACTGTAAAAACTCGAAATCCCCAATCGATTGATCCAGATGATAATCTTGTTTTTTAAGACTCAAGAGATAAGCAGCGCGGCTATCAACATTGGATAAAGCCTTAAATGCTTGGTTGATCTCGCTTGATTTAATCAGGGCCTGATCTTTGTCTTCGGCTTTATCAGGATGATATTGTTGCTGCAACTTTAAAAATTCATTTTTTAATGCTGCCAAATCAATATCGAGTGCTACAGGGAGGTTGAACAGCTCAAAATGATTCATGGGAGATTGGATCCGCGATAGATATGCAAAAGTGACTGCTGTAAATGCAATTAAAACAGTGCATTTTACACTGTTTTAATCACAAAAAGAGAGGGAGTGGTGTGGTTAAACGGTGAAAGATTCACCACAGCCACATTCGCCTTTTTTATTCGGGTTGTTAAATTCGAAGCCTTCATTGAGACCGTTTTTCACGTAGTCCATCTCCATACCTTCAAGATAAACCAGGCTTTTCGGGTCAACAAAAACTTTAACACCAAACTGCTCGAACATCTGGTCATGGGTATCGATTTCATCGACGAATTCGAGTACATAAGCCAAACCAGAACAGCCTGAAGTTTTCACCCCAACGCGAATGCCTTCACCCTTACCGCGATTCTTTAGGTAATTGCTGATATGAGTTGCAGCATTTTCAGTTAAATGGATCATGAAAACTCCGTTAATCTTTGATCAAAAACTCGAAACACTTAAGCTTTTGTTTTTTTGCTGCGATAGTCTTCAACAGCAGCTTTAATCGCGTCTTCAGCCAGTACAGAACAGTGTACTTTTACTGGAGGTAAAGCAAGCTCGTTAGCAATATCAATATTTTTGATCGCCTGAGCTTCGTCCAGAGTTTTACCTTTTAGCCATTCAGTCACAAGCGAGCTAGATGCAATCGCAGAACCACAACCATAAGTTTTAAAGCGTGCTTCTTCAATCACACCGTCATCATTCACCTGAATCTGAAGACGCATGACATCACCACAAGCCGGTGCACCTACCATACCTGTACCAACATTTTCAGCATTTTTGTCTAAAACGCCAACATTACGAGGGTTTTCGTAATGATCAATTACTTTTTCGCTATAAGCCATGATGCTTCTCCAAACCTCGGGGTCAGCCTTAAGATTAATATGGGGATGAAATTACGTTTATCAATGAGATAGCTTTAAATTTTAAAGCTATCTCCATGTCATGAATCAGTGTTCAGCCCATTCAACAGTGGAAAGGTCGATACCTTCTTTATACATATCCCAAAGCGGAGAAAGTTCACGTAATTTCTCAACAGCAGCTTTAGTGATTTCAAGAACGTGATCGATATCCTCTTCAGTGGTATATTTACCGAAGCTGAAACGGATTGAACTGTGAGCAAGTTCGTCAGAAAGACCGAGCGCACGAAGTACGTAAGATGGCTCAAGTGTTGCAGAAGTACATGCTGAACCAGAAGATACAGCTGCATCTTTCAATGCCATCATCAATGATTCGCCTTCAACAAAGTTAAAGCTGACATTCAGATAGTTTGCAACGTTGTAAGTAGGATGACCGTTTAAGAATACTTGTTCCAGACCTTGTAAACCGTTCCATAATTTATCACGGAGGATACGTAAACGGGCTTGTTCAGCTTCCAGATTTTTGCCTGCAAGTTCAAATGCTTCACCCATACCTACGATTTGGTGGGTTGCAAGTGTACCTGAGCGCATACCTCGTTCATGACCGCCACCATGCATTTGCGCTTTAAGGCGTACACGTGGTGACCGACGAACGAATAACGCACCGATACCTTTAGGGCCATAAATTTTGTGAGCAGAGAAACTCATTAAATCAACTTTTAAAGTTGAAAGATCAATCTCTACTTTACCTGCAGCTTGAGCCGCATCAACGTGGAAGAAAATTTTCTTGGCACGGGTAATTTCACCGATAGCTGCAATGTCAGTGATGGTACCAATTTCGTTGTTGACCATCATCAGGGAAACAAGAATGGTATCTGGACGAATAGCTGCTTCAACCATCTCAGGCGTAATTAAACCTGTTTGTGGTTGTGGCTCAAGATAGGTGATTTCAAAACCTTCTTCTTCTAATTCACGGCAAGTATCTAAAATTGCTTTGTGTTCAATTTTACTGGTGATGATGTGTTTGCCTTTAGACGCGTAAAACTGAGCCACACCTTTGAGTGCCAGGTTATCAGATTCTGTGGCACCTGAAGTCCAAACAATCTCGCGTGGATCTGCTTTGACCAAGTTCGCAACTTGTTCACGTGCATATTCTACTTTTTCTTCAGCCTGCCAACCGTAAGCATGAGAACGAGATGCAGCATTACCGAAAGTACCGTCGAAAGTTAAGCACTCCATCATGCGTTCTGCAACTTGAGGGTCTACAGGAGTGGTTGCTGCATAATCAAGATAAATCGGACGTTTCATGTCAAATACCTGTAACCGATAAAAGGGCTGAATCAAATGATGCTGTATTTTGGCGAATGGAAACGGTTTGAACGTTGTCTCGTGCGACCAGGTCAGCAAGGCTGATTTTTGCTAAATAATCGGCAATGTGGTGAGAGAGTTCTTGCCATAAATCATGAGTCAAGCACATTGCACCATTCTGGCAGTTACCTTTATGATCACAACGTGTTGCATCAACTGCTTCGTTTACAGCTTCAATAATTTCTAATACTGTGATTTCTTCAGCGCTACGAGCCAGGTGATAACCACCGTTGGCCCCACGAACACTAGAAACTAAGCCGTGGCGCTTTAATTTCGCAAATAACTGCTCAAGATAAGCAACAGAAATACTTTGACGAGCTGCAATTTCAGCAAGCGTAATCGTTTGTTCAGTTGGCTGCAAAGCTAAATCAAGTAGAGCAGTCACTGCGTAACGACCGCGAGTAGTAAGACGCATGATTCGATACACATATTAAGACTAGATGAGTTGATTTTATGAATCCTGACTAAAATAGTCAAGTTTTTTATTGGTCTTTAAATTATTTTGTTTTATAGGAAAATTATATGTTTAAACAATCCAGTAATTATATACTAATAACGCTACTAATAGCACGATAATTAGACTAAAAGTGACATTCACTCTTTTTTGTTTTTGTTGCATACGTCGAATGCGATTCTTATATTGTTTGACTTCTACCTCTAAGGTATTGATCTTTGAACGTTGCTGGTCAATTTTTTCTAATA
This sequence comes from Acinetobacter sp. YH01018, assembly GCF_013420295.1. Lineage (NCBI taxonomy): Bacteria > Pseudomonadati > Pseudomonadota > Gammaproteobacteria > Moraxellales > Moraxellaceae > Acinetobacter > Acinetobacter sp. YH01018. The sequence continues at coordinate 62,525 of NZ_VOYL01000009.1, read as the reverse complement.
GGGGAGCAATACGCTTTTTGGAAGAAATAACTTCCTGTCCATCAGCGGGTTGGCTGAGCCACTGTTTCCAGTCGGATAAAACTTTTGGAAAGCTGAACAGCAAGCTTAAATCTCGAAACTCATCTTTTAAGGTGCTGTCACCATCAATACGCATTTTTTTTATACTGCGGCGATTGGCAAAGACAAATACTTTAATTAAATCCATGAGGGTAGTGCGGATATCCAGATCGACTACTTTCTCGGGAGCTTTGCTGTCAAAGAGTATGCCTTGTTCAGTGAAAACAACATAAAAATCGAAATAAGGCAAATAGCTGTTAATTTTAATGGTGATTTTTTGGTCTATAAATTTTTTAGCCTGCAAGCCAACGACCCGATCATGTTTTAAGATGAAGGTAAAGATTGTTTCTAAGACAATCATGGTCATTGTGAGCAACAAATGCGGTTGATTCTGACCTTGTTGCGATTCACTCATAAAACTTAATCCTTACCTGAAAGGAGCATCCCATGCTCGAAAATGTATTTCAGGACTTATAACAAATATATTAATCTTGCTTTGTAGAACAGTTTAGCAAATCGATCAAGTATTTAATTTGCTATTATAGCTGTATTTTTTGAGTAATTATATTTAAGTTGTATAGAAAGTAGGCTAGGAGATGGCAGGTATGCATAAATCAAAAACAGATCAAGAGATTGATCAACTAAAAAATGAAAATCCTGATAAAACAAAGAATAAATTACGTTCAGGCCGTAAGTCGGGTCTGGATTTTCGTAAATATACTCAACAAATATGGCTTGCGGGTTTGGGTGCTTTTTCACGTGCAGAAGAGGAAGGAAACAAACTCTTTGACTCTTTAGTCAAGGTGGGGGAGGAGCTGGAATCTAAGACCACTGAAATTGCCGATCAAACCGTAGAAAAAGTCTCGGAAAAAGCCAAAGAATCGGTCAATGATACCAAAGATAAGGTTGAAAAATTGCTCGACCATAGTGTTAACCATTCTTTAAACAGAATTGGTTTGGTCACGGTAAAAGATATTCAACATTTAGAAAGTCTCATATTACAATTACATAATAAGGTCGATTGTCTTATTGAAGAAAATAAAATACTCAAGGCACAAATATTAAAAAAATGAAACTTTTTGGCTTTTTCTGCATTTTTCAACAATTTTTTTCGCAATTATTTTCTAGAAAAGCCTATTCAGAGTATTGCGTTTTGCCCCAAAGCATTGATATAAAGGTGTTATGGAATCCTTAGACCTTAAATAAACGATATTAAGAGGACGTAATCTTCATGAATAAATCAGAATTAATCGATGCAATTGCAGAGAAAGGGGGATTGTCTAAGACTGATGCAGGTAAAGCCTTAGATGCAACTATTGCTTCAATTACTGAAGCACTTAAATCTGGTGATACTGTTACACTTGTTGGTTTTGGTACATTTAACGTTAAAGAACGTGCGGCACGTACAGGTCGTAACCCGCAAACTGGTGCAGCTTTAGAAATTAAAGCAAGCAAAGTACCAAGCTTTAAAGCAGGTAAAGGTTTAAAAGATTCTGTAGCTTAATCTTTTTGAAAGCCTATCAACGCGCCCTATATGGCGCGTTTTTTATTAATAATGCCGATTTACAGTCTGAACGCATTCATTCAAAGCAGGTTTTCGGGTAAAATCGCCCACAAATAAAATATTGGAATACTTATGGAATCTTTTCGTAAAGTTATTAAAGGTTGGTTGGGCAAAGCTTTGCTCATTTTGTTTTTGACCCCTTTAGCACTTGTAGGTATTGAAGGATATTTTAGCGGTGGAAAATCTGAAGACACGGCAAAATTGGTCAATGGCCAAGAAATTTCTAAAAAAGAATTAGAATCGCTGAGCAAAACATTTAAAGAACAATACCTGGCTTATGCCAATGGCGACGAAACTTTACTGAATCAATCTTTTATCGAAAATAAGGCGATGGAGAGTCTGGTTGCTCGTACCTTATTATTACAACAAGCGGAAGAGTTGGGTATTTCTTTGAGTGATGCACAAATTGAACAAATGATTGCCCAGCAACCGAGCTTTCAGGAAAGCGGTAAGTTTTCTGAAGCCTTATATTCAAATTATTTACGTTCAGTGGGTATGACCAGTCAGGCTCTGATTGCAAACTTGCGTAAAGACCATGCCTTAAAAATGGTGACGTCAACATTTATGGATTATGCATTGGTGAGCAAGCTTGATATTCAACAAATTGCCAATTTGCAAACTGAACAACGCACCTTGCATCTTGCCAGCATTAAACTGGATGAATACAAGAAAAATATCAAAGTCACACCTCAAGATATTGCTGCTTACTACAACAAGCATCAAAATGCATTTAAGCAGGTAGCCAGTGTGGACGTTGATTATGTTGTGCTCACACCAGCCAATGTTGCACCAGCGAATACTCAAGTGACAGATGCTGAATTGCAGCAAGCTTATAGTGCATTTGTTGATGCACAAAAGAAAAATGCTCAGCCATTGGTAAAACATATTTTAATTACCGTAGATACCCGTTCAGATGCTGAAGCGAAAAAATTGGCCACTGAAGTCGCTGCGAAAATTAAAGCAGGTATGTCTTTTGCCCAAGCGGCGGCACAGTATTCAGATGATACTGAATCGAAGACCAAGGGTGGTGTGGTAGAAGCTTATGCCAAAGGTGTGTTTGGTGATGCATTCGATCTAACTGTTGCTTCTTTAAAACCAGCCCAAGTTTCAGCACCGGTTAAAACCCAGTATGGTTATCATTTAATTGAAACAGAAGCAGCCGCTTTGAAGTTACCTTCATTTGAAACTGAAAAACCACGCCTGTTAGCAGAGTTGCAAAAGAACAAAACTGCGAATTCATTTTCAGATGCTGTAAATAGCCTGAATGAGTTGGTTGTAGGTAGCGATGCGCTGGATGTGGTGGTTCAGGAAGTTAAGGGTGTGACAGTTCAATCTGTGAAAGGTATGACCCTCTCTACACAGCATCCTGTACTGAGTGATGCCAATGTCAAAGTTAAGCTGTTTAATGATGATGTGAAAAATGGTGATCGCAATGCTTCTAGCAGCATTCAAATGGCAAATGGTAATACCGTTTGGGTGAAAGTGCGTAACTATCATGCAGCTGGAGTACAGACTTTGGCTGAAGCAACGCCACGTGTAAAAGCCAAACTGATTGAACAAAAAGCAGTTGATGCAGCTAAAGCGAAAATCCAGACAGCATTGAATAACTTTAAATCGCAACCGGCTGCTAGCGCTTTGGCACAAAGTCAGATTGCTTTTGAAAGTGCCGGTGTATTTACGCGTTCACAAGGTCTAAAACGTGAGATTGAACGTGCGGCATTCAGTGTTCCTACACCGAAAGCAGGAATGTGGTCGGTCACCACAGCTGCATTGCCTAATGAATTGGTGGTAGTGGCTGTGTCAAATGTGAATAAGGCTACTTCGAATGCATTAACCAATGGACAATTGGGTGAATTGTCCAAGCTGTATCAGCAGCTTCGCGGTCAGCAGGAACTGGATGATTACACGCAATATCTAAAATCACATGCGAAGATTAAGTAATCTTAAGTGAAATAAAAAAACCTGCATGAACGCAGGTTTTTTTATGGCTGAATTTAAAGTTATTCAGCACGGATTTTTAGTTCATAGCCTGAATATTTGCGGATATTAATGACACCGGTATCCAAGATTAGATATTGTCCTTTAATGCCCAGTAATTTGCCACGAATAATCGGTGTTTTATCCAGATTGTGCGACTTGATTTTTTCAGGATATTGCTCGACTGGATAGACAAACTCGCGTGGCAGCTCATCTTCCATGACTTCAATCGTTTCATTGAACTCGAGGTTCTGATTAAATTCATCACGAATGGTCTGAATTTTCGGTGCAAATTCTTCCAGTAGCTGTTCACGTACCTCAATTAAATTGAGCGGTTCAGCTTCGCCTTTTAGCAGTTTACGCCAATCGGTTTTGTCCGCCACCTGTGTTCCAAACATAATTTCCAGTTGGCCTGAGAGACGGCGCGAACCCACTTTCATAATGGGTAATGCCTGTGTTGCCCCCTGATCCAGCCAGCGTGTTGGCATTTGTCCAAGACGGGTAATGCCGACTTTTAATGCGCTTGAATTGGCCAGATAAACAATATGGGGCTGGAAACAGACCTCTTTGGCAAAGCTGTCTTCACGGCAAGTCCCGAGGTGATAATGACAGGTTTCCGGTTTCATAATACACATGTCACAAGACGCTTTGGTTTTGAAACATTTAAAGCAATGACCCTGCGAAAAGGATTTGCTGGTTTTGCTACCACAAGATACACAATAGATATTACCGGTCCATTCAATCTCAATTTCTTGGCCTAAATTGAATGGTAGATCAACTTCTGAACGATCTAGAATAAATTTATATTCAACATTTGCCTTGTGTGTATGTTGATCAGTTACACTAAGGTCCTTAAGACCTGCATGCATTTTATGGCAAATGCCTTGTAGTTCCATACAAAATACTCTCTTCAATAATAAGGATGCAGTTATGGCTGAACAAAATGTCATCACTTCAATGCTAGACGATTTATCCAACGAACAGCCTATCCAAACTGCATTATGTATTGGTCAAAATCTTGCGCAATACGACAATAATCAATCAATTCAATGGCACTATTTTAACGTAACTGAGTTTTTAAATCTGCCTTTTACCCGGCGATATGATCTGGGTTTTGTAGTGATGGATTCACAAGAGCTGGCGGTACTTTCTGATGTGCAGAAGTCTCAGCTGTTAGTGAGATTGCGAGACCTGATGGCAAAACGAATTGTTGTGGTGAGCCGGTTGCAAGATGAAAAATTATTGCGCGCTTTGGGCTTTACCCAGCTCATTGATAAAACCCGTCATGACAGTGATTTTGCATTGTGGCAATTCAATATTTTAACGTATAAGCATGTGCCTGACTGGTTTAACTCCAAATTCTGGGCAAATCCTGAAAACTGGAATAAATTTCGCTGGTAATGTATGGACTTTGATTCTTGCAAATCTTAACAGCAGGAGGAGAGAGTTAGTCGCTATGAGCGAATTCTAATGATTTAATGTCCAATTTGACGCTAGGGTAAGCCAAGATTATTGTGAATTTTCCATGTTAAATAAATTATTGGATTTGGAAATTTTTTTAGCAATATAGTGGGACTTCTTTAGACGGATTAAAATAATCTGCGATTGGAATTCCAGTTCGCCAAATTCAGGCTCGACCTGGACATAATGTAATTGACCAAAACTGTCTCGTACCCGTGCTTGTGCGGAAAATCCCGGACGTGCATTGCCACTGGAAATGGTCGCCAAACGTCCCAGCAGACTGACCTGTTGTTTAGTAAGCGTTGGCTTGATGACCTGGTCAAGACAATGAATCATAAATACAGTGAAAAACACCGCAATGATCAGTGCCGGGATCATCAGATAATAAGCAGGCAAGAATGCCTTCTGCTGTGCAAATACACAAAGTTGCAGAAAATAGCCTGCGAAACTGAAGTTCATCAGTAAAAACACCACAATCAGTGTTTTGGAGAATTTGACATTGAGTAGAGGGGAGTCGGTAAGTTTCTTTGGATAAAGGGTTTTTAGAAACTCAGTCGGACGAATATTAAAGTAATAGCCAATGGTTTCTGCCATGCTGAGTAAAATTAAAGCCAGTAAACTTAAATGAAACGGGATTAAGTTATAGTTTTGTAGAAACTCTAGCATGGCAAATTCCATAAGTTTTATTCTTCTTTCAGGTAAATTCCACCATCAGAATGCACATTAATCTTTACTTTTTCAAGTGATTGCCCTAAGCAGGGACCAGAAATACATTCACCGGTTTCAACCAGAAACAGGGCTCCATGAGTGGAGCATTCAATATATTCCTGATCACGGTCTAAAAACTGGTTTTCCAGAAATTCCAGTTCGACCTGTAAGTGAGGGCAGAGATTCTGATAGGCATAGAATGAACCATCACGCTGGGTAATGAAAATCGTGTCACCATTTGGCGTTTCGTATGAACGTGCTTCACGTTCAGGAATCTCTTCCATCATGGCAATTTTAATCATTATGCACATTCCTTGTGGAAGTTATTTAATAATTCTGCATAACTTTCTACACTCAGGCGTGGTCCAAATTGTGAAACCACTTCACTTGAAATCAAGATTGATAATTCAGCAGCCACTTTAAGGTTTAAACCTGCATTGAGTGCATACAGAAACGCACCTGCAAAGGCATCACCGGCGCCATTGGCATCTACCGCGGTTACCTTGCGGCCGGGAACTTTCAGGATTTGCTCAGAATCGGAAATCAAAGCACCTTCAGCTGATAATGTAATGACAGTGTATTTGCTTTTTAATTGCAATTTAGCCAAAGCTGCTTCAATTGAATCAGTTTCCGTATACATTAAAGCTTCATGATAATTACAAAGCAATAAATCGACACCATCATCCAAAAGTTCATCCAGCCCTTGACGTGCATATTGCACCATTGCTGGGTCAGAAAGGGTCAAGGCAATTTTTACTCCATGTGCTTTTGCAATTTCACGGGCTTGTTTAACCGCTTGTCTTGCAGTGTCGCTAGTGGACAAATAGCCTTCAATATACAGCCATTTTGCAGTTTTTAAGGGTTCAAAATCGATTTGTGCTTCACTCAGTTCAGCGGTAATACCAAGGTAAGTTTGCATGGTACGTTCAGAATCCGGACTCACCAGAACCATACAGGTTCCAGTCACGCCCTCACTGACGGATTGTGCTGCAGTTTGAATGCCGGCATCATTTAAGCCTTTCAGGTAAATCTGACCAAGTTCGTCGTTACCCACGCGGCAAGCATAAAAGGCTGTGCTGCCTAAAGCACTAAATGCAACGGTGGTATTTGCAGCAGATCCACCTGATGCTTGACCTTTGTATACTTGCGTTTCTTTTAAATTATTATATAAATTTGCTTGCGTTTCACCATCAGTCAACTGCATAGTGCCTTTTTGCAAATTCTGTTGAATCAGGAAATCGTCAGAGACTTTAAATTCTTGGTCGATTAATGCATTACCAATTGCAAAAAGATCAACAGTTGTCATGTCTTTCATTCACATTTAAATTAAAACGTTAAGTTTACACCAATGCTCATGATTGCTGTAGATTGATGAATAAAATTCAATATAGAGTCAATTTATTCGTTCAAAATACTATATAGGACAGAATAAGGAAGGTTAGATGAATATCACGATTGATAAAGCTGAGCAATTACCTGAACAAATCAAGGAATTAGCCAAGCAGGCACAGAAAGAAGGATTTCAGTTTGTTGATCGATTGATTGAAGAGTTCGAAAGTGGCAAGAACCGGTTTGATCAACCGGGTGAATTTCTGTTGTTGGGCTATGATGATGACAAGCTTGTGGCTTGTGGCGGTTTAAACCAGCAGTGGAATGAAAATGAAATTGATGCGCGTATTGGGCGGGTGCGTCGTTTTTATGTATTACCTAAATACCGCAAGCATGGTGTGGGCAAGCAACTGTTACAACAGCTGGAAAAAGAGGCACGTGCCAACTTTTCAGCATTGTGCCTGAATACAGATACTAAAAATGCAGCGCATTTTTATCAAAAGCAAAACTATGTGTTTGTAGAAAATCATCCTAACTACAGTTATTTCAAATATTTGATCTAGTTTTTATTTTCACTTATGACACCGTTAAGTCTGAGTAGGCTTGATGGTGTCATAATGAAGTTATTTTTTAAATGCTATTCATTATTCAGATATCAGTCTAAATTGATAATTAAAAATTATTTCAACTTAATCTCTTGTTTATTGCATTCATCGCTTTGTTTTCGACTATTTTTTGAATACCTGTCTGACCCTCATCTTGAATTCACTTTTGATAAAGTTACATTAAAAAATTCCGAAATCTGATTGAAATATTCCGTGATTTAAAATGGACCAAAATGCTTGGAATTTGGTAACTGTACAAATCCAAATAGTGCAATATTCAGGTATAATCAAAACCATCTTATAAATATTTAAATGTTGGAGATCACATGACTGTAGATGTCACTGAAACCATTTCTCAAACTGTTCATCCTGCGTTTCAGTTGATACGTCAACACCATGTTGAAGCCCTAGATATTCGGGTGTCTGAATATAAGCATAAAGCCACTGGTGCTATACATTATCATCTGGCCAGTGATCTGGATGAAAATGTCTTTCTGGTGGCGTTTCGTACCCAGCCCATGGATTCAAAAGGTGAGGCGCATATTTTAGAACATACTGCGCTTTGTGGTTCGGAAAAATTTCCGGTCCGTGACCCATTCTTTCTGATGATTCGTCGTTCGCTCAATACCTTTATGAATGCGTTTACTTCAGCAGACTGGACCGCCTATCCTTTTGCCACGCAAAATAAAAAAGACTTCCAGAACCTGCTGGAAGTGTATCTGGATGCTGCTTTTGCTGCCAATTTAAACGAACTTGATTTTGCTCAGGAAGGTATTCGCATTGAGCTGGAAAATGGCGAACCGGTTTATAAAGGCGTGGTCTTTAATGAAATGAAAGGGGCAATGAGTTCTCCTTCAGATCAGCTTTATCATCAATTGGCGCATCATTTATTCCCGCATACTACCTATCATTACAATTCCGGTGGCGATCCTAAAAATATTCCGGATTTAACTTACCCTGAGTTGGTTGATTTCTATAAGTCACATTACCATCCAAGTAATGCGGTATTTATGACTTTTGGCAATGAATCGGCTTATTACTTGCAGGAACAATTTGAAACTTTAGCCTTGTCTAAATTTGAAAAAGGTCAAACCTTACATTCAACACCCGAAACCCGTTTAACTGCACCGCTTGAAGTCACAGAAAGTTATGCTGTAGATGCAGAAGACCTGAAGGATAAAACCTATCACGTGATTTCATGGCTGTTGCCGCAAGCCAGTGATATTAAATTACGCTTGGGGATGCGTCTGGTTGAAGGTATTTTGCTGGAAGATTCAGCTTCGCCATTACGTCATTATCTGGAAACCTGTGGTTATGCCCAGTCTACCGGTCCAATTATGGGTGTGGATGATTCCAACTTTGAAATGACCTTCTTTTGTGGCGTACAGGGTTCAAATCCTGAACATGCCCAGGAATTTAAAGACGGTGTGTTTAAGGTTCTTGAAGAAGTTGCTTCGAAACCGGTTGATGCCGAAATGGTGGATGCGATTTTGCATCAAATCGAATTACATCAGCGTGAAATCAATGGCGATGGCATGCCGTACGGTTTAAGCCTGATTTTAAACGGTTTAAGCAGCGTCATTCATCACAGCGATCCGATTCAGGTCTGGGATGTAGACACGGCGATTGAACAGGTCAAAAAAGAACTTAAAGACCCAATGTGGTTGTCCAACCTGATTAAAGAATATCTGCTGGATAATCCGCATCGTGTACAGATGACTTTGCTGCCGGATGCAACCAAGTCGGCAAGAGAAGCTGAAGCGGAAAAAGCGCGTCTGGCTGAAATTGGTGCCCAACTGACGGATGAGCAAAAAGCAGAAATTCTCAAGCAAACCGAAGCATTAAAAGTCCGTCAGGATACGCCGGATGATTTGAACCTATTACCGAAAGTCGGTCTGGAAGACGTTCCTGCGGACTTGCACATCGTACAAGGTCAATTGCGTGAAATTATCAGCAATAATTTAGACACGCCTTTGAATCTGTATCATGCCGGAACCAATGGCATTTACTATCAACAGGTGTTGGTAAAAATTCCAGATCAGGTGGTTCAGTCGCCATATTTCAATTTACTTTCAATTTTGCTGGGTGAAGTCGGTGCGGGTGAATACGACTATCTGGAACTGCAACAACTGCAAACTGCAGTGAGTGGTGGCGTGGGGATGGGGGCATCTCTACGTTCAAAATATGATGATAAAAACAAGATTAGCGCATGGCTTACGTTGACTACCAAATCGCTGGTGAATAATTTTGAAGCTATCCGCCTGTTGAAACTGGCATTTGAACAACTACGTTTTGATGAAAAAGACCGTATTATTGAATTATTGCAACAGCGTAAAACCCGTTGGAATTCACGTATTTCCGGTTCGGGTCATAGTTATGCCATGCAAATTGCCGGACGTAACCACAGTGCTTTAGCACAACGTGACTATCAAAATACCGGTCTGGGTGCGCTGAACTGGTTAGGTGATTTGGTAAGTAAAATTGAAAGCGATGAAGCTGCTTATGATGCATTAATTGCGGAATTAAAAGCCATTCATCGTTTACTTTTACAGGCACCAAAACAATTCTTGCTGGTGTGTGAAGAACATCAGTCCGATCGTTTGATTGAAGAAGTGCAAGACGTTTGGGACAAGTTAGCTATTGATAAAAGTCCGGTAGAATTAACTCAAATCATCACAGAAAATAGCAATAATGACGAAGCTTGGCTGATTCAAGCCAATGTTCAATTCTGTGCTGCTGCTTATGCTGCAGTAGAGGTTTCTCATCCAGATGCTGCACCTCTCATGGTCTTGGCTGCTTATTTGCGTAATGGCTTCTTGCATAGTGCAATTCGTGAAAAAGGCGGGGCGTACGGCGGTGGAGCAAGCTACGATGGCAATGCCTGTTCGTTCCGTTTTTATAGCTATCGTGATCCACGTTTGGCAGAAACTTTTAAAGATTTTGACGCCAGTCTTGACTGGTTGCTGAATACAGAACACAAACCGCATCAACTGGAAGAAGCAATCTTGGGCTTAATTGCAAGCATGGATAAACCGGGTTCTCCTGCCGGGGAAGCCATTACTGCCTGCTATGCATTATTGCATGCACGTACACCTGCAGTGCGCAAGCAATTACGTGCACGTTTACTTGCTGTAACTCTGGATGATTTAAAACGGGTTGCAGAACAATATTTGGTTCAGCAAAAACCGGTCAAGGCTGTGGTTGCACCCGTAGCTAAGCGTGAAGCGCTGCTTGAACTTGGTTTTGATATTAAGCAAGTGAACTAAAGATATCATTTGAGGTAAAACCCTATGGCGTTCAAAACGCTTGAACGCACTACATTGCAACTGAGCATGATCATGCTCGGTTCTTTGTATGCGGCGAGTATTCATGCACAAAAACCAGAATCTCTCATTACACCCGCAAGTCCGGAAGCATGCGTGGCATTAGAGTCCAATGCGGATCGTCTGGCCTGTTATGACACTTTGTTCAAGGTGCCTGAAACAGAAAAAACGGCACTGGTGTCTGAACGTCAGGCAGCCAATCAAATTGCACCTGCACCGACTGAGCCAGAAACGATCAAAGAAAAAATCAGTCATGGGATGAGTAATGTCTTTGCAGTTGAGGGGCCAAAAATTGATCCCAATACGTCTTTGCTGGACAAGCGTTGGGAGCTGTCTTCTGAAAGTAAACTTGGAACCTGGAATATTCGTGCGCACCAACCGGTTTATCTGCTTCCAGGATTCTGGACTTCGGATAAAAACGAACGTCCTTTCAGTCCGAATGAAAATAACACGGTACAGGTGGGTGATGAGCAAAACCTGAAATCGATGGAAGCGAAATTCCAGTTGTCTTTAAAAACCAAAGCAGTTGAAAACCTGTTTGGTGATAATGGAGATATCTGGCTGGGTTATACCCAGTCATCACACTGGCAGGTTTATAATGCAGATGCCTCGCGTCCTTTTCGTGAAACCAACTATGAACCTGAAGCCAGTCTGGTATTTCGGACCAATTATGAAATTTTGGGCTTAAATGCACGTTTACTAGGCGTGACCTTTAACCATCAGTCCAATGGCCGTGCCGATCCTTTATCGCGTAGTTGGAACCGTATTATTTTTAATGTCGGTTTAGAACGCGACAACTTTGCATTGATGCTACGTCCTTGGTATCGCATTGAAGAAGATGCAAAAGATGATAACAACCCGGATATTAAAAACTATATTGGTCGTGGTGATTTAACTGCATTCTACCGCAAGAATGATCATGAATTTTCCCTGATGCTGCGTCACTCGCTAAAAGGTGGCGATGATGCGCATGGGGCTATGCAGTTTGATTGGGCATTCCCGATTAGCGGTAAATTGCGTGGTCATTTTCAATTGTTTGATGGCTATGGTGAAAGCCTGATTGATTATAACCATCGGGCCACTTATGTCGGTTTAGGTGTATCCTTAATGAATTGGTATTAAAATTTATCCATGAATGATAAAAAACCACTCTGTATGAGTGGTTTTTTATTGAATCGGGTTTAACCAATTTGAATATCTGCCGGTGGATGTTTTAAACGGCTTTTTTTCGGGGTGGCAATCAGGTAGGCCAGAGTCAGTGGCCCCAAACGACCCGCAAACATCAGTAAGATTAATGCAAACAGACTTGCAGGCTGTAATTCACTGGTAATGCCACGTGATAATCCTACCGTACAGGTGGCAGAAACTGCTTCGAAGAGTAAATCCAGGAAGTTTTTGCTGGGCTCCAGAATAAGAAGCGTAAATAATCCTAAAAATATCAGTATGGCGGTAATGGAAACCACGGCTAAGGCTTTAAATGAGGTGGTTTTAGAAACTGAGTGATTGAATACGGTTAATTCTTCCGAGCGTCGTAAAAAAGTGATCACACTTAAGACCACAATAATAAAAGTACCCACCTTGATACCGCCAGCCGTACTGAGTGAACCGCCACCAATAAACATCAGGATCATGGTGACTAAGGTGGAAGCATCGGTCATGTTTGCCATCTCCAGGCTGTTAAAACCGGATGAGCGCGGAACTGTGGCATGGAACCAGGCATTTAGGGCTTGATCACCCAGGCTCATATTCGCCAGGGTTAGGGGATTGTTGGCTTCCAGTGCCCAAATTACGATAAAGGCAAACAGGTTTAAACCTGCAATGGTAGAGAGTATTAATTTGCTATTGGCACTTAATTTTTTCCAGCGACGAGTGCGCTGGATATCCATCAGCACGACAAAGCCAATTCCACCAATAATATAGAGCATACTAATGGTAAAAGTAATAAAGTAATGGTCTGCAAAACTCATCAAACTATTGGGAAATAGGGAAAAACCGCCGTTATTAAAAGCCGAAACACTATAAAAAGCCGCGTAAAAAAAGGCGCGGGAAAAATCGTATTCTGGCATCCAGGCAATAGTTAAAATCAATGTGCCAATCGCCTCAAAAAACAGGGAATATAACAGTACGCCTTTAATGGTGAATGACACTTTGGCCAGGCTGGTTTGACCAATGGTTTCCTGCGCCATCATTTGCTGTTTGAGCCTGATATTGGAAGAAAGGCTCAGTGCAGCCAGTATGGCAAAGGTCATAAAACCCAAGCCGCCGCTTTGCAATAACAGCATAATGACGACCTTGCCAAAGGTGGTATAGGCGTCTCCGACATTGACTACAGACAGCCCGGTAATGGTCACGGCAGACGTTGAAGTAAACAGGGCATTGAGCCAGCTTAATTCACCATGATGTGAAATCGGGAGTTTGAGCAATAAAGTTCCGACAACGATAAAGCTCAAGAAACCCAGTGCCAGTAAACTGGGTGGGCTTAGATTGACCGTATTGGGATTTTTGTTTTGCGCTGGATTCATATTTTATTTAAACCGGGCAGACAGTTTTCTTAAGGGTTCAATTTCACCTTCCACGACTAAGATATCACCTTCTTGCATAATTAAATTAGGATCAATGTTATATGAAACCTCTTTGCCGCGTTTGTGCAGAATCGTTTTAATTTCAGGAATATGACTCATAAGCTGATGAAAACGTTCGCCCTGCTGACTCTTTTTAATTTCAATTTTAACGATGAAATGATTGTCTTCTAAACCCATATAACGACTGACCATCGGGTAGCTTAATGACTGGGCAACCCGATTACCCATATCCTCTTCAGGATGAATGATTTTATTCACGCCAAGATGGGTCAAAATCATGTGATGGGCTTGTGATTTGGCCTTAGCCCAAATTTTATTAATCCCCATATTTTTTAGATGCAAAACACATAAAATGCTGGCTTCTATATCTTCGCCAATAGCCACCACCACGGCTTCACAGTTTTGAATATTCAGTTCTTTGAGTACATGTTCATCTGTGGCATCGGCAATGACTGCATGAGTCAGCTGATCAGAAAAGGTTTCTACATATTTTTTATTGCTGTCTATACCAATCACATCATGGTTTAACATGGCTAATTTGGTTGCGACGGTTGCACCAAAACTACCCAAACCAATCACTGCAAACTGTGCCATGTGTTTTTAATCCTAATTCGTTTTCAATTTTTACATCATATTTCAACGACTATGATGCCACTAAATTTTAGAGTTTGCGTGTTAAACTTTAGCTTAGGTATTGAATAACTGCATTCAACTGAATTCTAAACAGGGAATGATTAGCTCAAGATTATAAAATAGTCCATGTACAGCTTTCGATTGATGTGATTTGTCTAACTATTTTTTAATAACGAGAGTTAAATGCAAAAAAATAGCCTGTATGAATACAGGCTATTTCAGTTAATTAATGCTAAAAAATTATTTCAAGAATCGTTGATACCCCAAATTGTTGGTAATTTCTGCATATGGATAAGTAATATTTTCCAATGTTTCAATTAAACCATCCGGATTCTGTTTCGCGTCGCTTGCTTCCAAGCCAACCAGAACACGACCTTCAGCCGCGCCGTGGTTACGGTAGTGGAACAGGGTAATGTTGTGGGTAGGTCCTAAACGTTCCAGGAAGGTGAGTAAGGCACCTGGACGTTCCGGAAATTCCACACGGAACAGACGTTCATTTTCAATGTCTGCATGACCACCGACCAAATAACGGATATGCAGTTTTGCCACTTCATCATCAGACAGGTCATCTACATCGTATTGAACTTTCAAGGTTTCATAAATGTCGTGACGTTCTTTTTCACCGCCTTTCAAGCTGATGCCGACAAAAACTTGTGCAGCACTTGCATCGCTAGCGCGGTAGTTGAATTCCGTGATATTACGGCCTTGCAGGGCGCGGCAGAAGTTCAGGAATGAACCTTTTTCTTCCGGAATGGTCACGGCAAAAATGGCTTCTTTACGTTCACCAAGTTCTGTACGTTCAGCAATATAACGCAGGCGGTCAAAGTTCATGTTGGCACCACAAACAATCGACACCATGTTTTTATTTTCCAGACCATGTTCAGCAACATATTTCTTGATTCCTGCAAGTGCCATGGCACCAGAAGGTTCAACAATGCTGCGGCATTCGTCATAGGTATCTTTAATTGCTGCACAGATCTCGTCTGTGTTGACCAGAACGACATCTGGTTCAACAATTGGACCCGAGTTGTCTGATTTTTGCAGGCGAATCACATCAAACGGTTTTTCACCAATTTGTGCAACCGCAGTACCGTCAGCAAATAAACCTACAGAAGGTAGAATTACACGTTCATTGGCTTCAAAAGCCGCTTTTAAGCAGGCAGATTCATCGTATTCCACCGGAATGACTTTTACATGCGGTGCGACATCGCCAAGGTAAGCGGCAACACCGGCAATTAAACCGCCACCGCCAACAGCAACAAATACATATTCCACATCACGCCATTGACGTAAAATTTCATTGGCAATTGTGCCTTGACCCGCCATCACCAGTTCATCGTCATAAGGGGGAATAAAGGTCATGCCATCTTCGGTAGCACGTTGAATGGCATATTTGTTGGCAACATCGAAAGAATCGCCATGCAAGACCACCTCTCCACCCAAACGTTTTACTGCCTGAACTTTAATATCAGGCGTGGTTTTAGGCATGACAATAATGGCGCGAATTCCCAGTTTTTTACCAGATAGGGCCACACCTTGTGCATGGTTACCTGCTGAAGCCGTAATAACGCCACGTTCTAACTGAGATTTCGGTAATTGACTAATACGGTTATAAGCACCGCGTAGTTTAAAGGAAAAGACAGGTTGTAAATCTTCGCGTTTAAAGCGAATGTTGTTGTTTAGCTTTTCACTAATTCGTGGCGCTGCTTCGAGTGGAGTTTCGATTGCAACGTCATACACCGTTGCTTGTAATATTTGTCGAACCAAACGAGACAGCATGTTAATTTTCCATCTAACAGTTTAAAATAGGTCTTTATTGTAACAAACCCCCGTACATTTGGGCTGTTAAATCAGCAACAAATGTCAAAAAATAGTTGAGCCAAGTTATGAGTCTGTATGCTACCCAAGATGAAAAGAAACAAGCTGCCGCAAAAGCTGCTTTAAAGCACTTGCCTAAAGGCGGGATTTTGGGGGTAGGTACAGGAAGTACTGTGAACTTCCTCATTGAATTATTGCCAGAATTGCAATTGGAAGCTGCAGTTGCCAGTTCTGAAGCCACTGCGCAGCGTCTGAAAAAATTAGGCATAGAAGTGGTGGATATGAACAGTGTTGGTGGTTTGGATGCTTATGTCGATGGTGCAGATGAAATTGACCGTCATATGCACATGATCAAAGGGGGCGGTGCTGCACTGACTCGTGAAAAAATTGTCGCTTCAATTGCGAAAAAATTCGTTTGTATTGTCGATGATTCTAAATGGGTAGAACAATTGGGCCGTGAATTCCCGCTTCCAGTTGAAGTCATTCCAATGGCGCGTTCTGCGGTAGCCCGTAAAATTGTAAGCTTGGGTGGCGATCCGGTTTATCGTGAAGGTGTAGTGACAGATAATGGCAATGTGATTTTAGATGTACATAATTTGAATATCTTAAATGCGCTGGAACTTGAAAAAACCATTAACAACATTCCGGGTGTGGTGTGTAATGGTATTTTTGCTTTGAATAAAGCGGATATTGCTGTAGTTGCAACAGACAACGGTATTGAAGAGCGTACTGCGGTTTAATTAAACTTTCTAGAAAAATCCCTCTAAATCTCCATTTCTTAAAGGGAAACTTTAAAGCCCCTCTTTGTAAAAGAGGGGGTTTGGGGAGATTTTAAAAGAACAAAATGACCCTAAACGACCTACCTGAAATCCAGATTGTCCGTCATTCGCGAGCGAAGAATTTACGCTTACGTGTTGAACCGACTCAGATCCGTTTAACTGCGCCGGTACTTTGCAGCAAACGACAAATTCAAAATTTTATAGATCAGTCTGAGCAATGGCTCATTCAAACTTGGCAGAAACAGCAAGAAAAAATTGTTCAAATAGACAAAACTTTACCGAATGAATTACAGCTGTTTAATTTAGATCAGCCTTTACAGATCATTTATCAAAGCCAAAAGCATGGTTTTATTTTTGATGATGAAAATTTAAAACTTTTGATCAGTGATCGTCAGCCTGAACAATATTTAAAAGCGTTTGTAATCGCCTATGCAAAGCAGCATCTTCCGCTTTATTTGGGGGATGTGAGCCAAGAAAGTAATTTGAGTTTTGGCAAATGTGCGATTCGGCAGCCTAAAACACGATGGGGAAGTTGTACATCGAAACATGACATTATGTTGAATAGTGCTCTGGTATTGTTTCCTAAAAATATCGTACGTTATGTTTGTGTGCATGAGTTGGCGCATACCCAGCATTTTGATCATAGTCCAAGATTTTGGGCGAAAGTTGCAAAGCATGATGCCAATTATCAGCAGCATCGCAAAATTTTAAAAACTAATCCAATGCTGTATTGGTGGTGCAATTAAACTAATTGGGTTGATATACAGCATCACTTAAACATTACTCGGGTCATATTTTTAAGACTGTTTTAAATAGATGATTTTGAATTTCTAAACTGCTGTGAGCTGTGAATAGCGGAATAGAGAAGAGTCTTTGAGAATTCATTTCAACATTTAGATAAAATTGAAGTTAAATATTTTTTATCATTCTTACTCGGAAAATAGCCTAAGCGAATTAAATATTTCATATCTGTAAATTCAGTTAAAATAAACTATAAAAATTAGAATTTTGCTTAAACTAAATTGGAATAAATTTGCGCTAAGTTTGCTGATTTTGTATGTGTACTCCAGCATTATTCCTCTATTATTTAATTTTTATGCTGAGCATTCTCTACCCCATTTTATTGGATCGTTTTATTTGTTATTGCACTGTTTTGGAGTATGGAAGAACCAGTTTCAAAATTCTAGCGACTACAGGAGTAATACTTGGGGTGACTGGGCTATCTACTATTAGAGATGTGATTGTATTCTTTGCTTTTCCGGGATTTTTATTTGCTGTCTACCTGTGTTGCCGAAGCTGGAAAGAGCTAAGTTCACAAACTGGAAACAGGACTGAGGAGCTAATCCAAAATTTATAAAAAAACATCAATCCTTTGAGAAATGGTTTAGAAAACCAAAACTTCCTGTCATACTACGCAGTTACGAAATGGACACTTTAGATTTGAGGTAGTGATCGTGATTACTGTTGGTATTGTCGGTGGTACAGGTTATACAGGCGTTGAATTGTTGCGTCTTTTACTACGACACCCAAATGTACAGGTTAATGTACTGACATCACGTACCGAAAAAGGTCGCCGTGTCGATGACATGTTCCCAAGCTTGCGCGGTCATACCGATCTTGAATATTCAGATTTAAACATTGATGAACTGAAAAAATGCGATGTGGTTTTCTTTGCAACCCCTCATGGTGTAGCAATGAAACATGCAGCAGAACTTGTTGCAGCAAATACTAAAGTCATCGACCTGGCGGCGGATTTCCGTTTGCAAGACTTGGAACAATTTGAAAAATGGTATGGTCTTGAACATGCCTGCCCAGATATTTTAAAAGATTCAGTTTACGGTTTGTCCGAACTGAATCGTGAAAAAATTAAACAAGCCAATGTAGTAGGTAACCCGGGGTGTTATCCAACTACCGTTCAGTTAGGCTTGGCACCATTATTTAAACAAACTGAAGCATTGGTGAAACCGGAAAGTATTATTATTGATGCAAAATCCGGCGTATCTGGTGCAGGGCGTAAAGCCAGCCTAGGTATGATTTATTCTGAAAATGCCGATAACTTCAAGGCTTATGGCGTTGCAGGTCACCGTCATCATCCTGAAATTGTGGAAGCATTGGAAAATATTTCCGGTCTTAAAGATGTATTTAATCACATTTTATTTGTACCGCATTTAGTTCCTATGATCCGCGGTATGCTGAGTACCATGTATGTGGACTTAACTGATGCAGGTGATGCTACCGATTTGCAAAGCTTGTATGAACAATTCTATGCCAATGAACAGTTTGTAGATGTAATGCCACCTAACAGCTCACCTGAAACACGTTCGGTACGCGGTGCCAACCAGCTTCGAATTGCCTTGTATAAACCACAGCCTAAAAAACTGGTTGTGCTCTCTGTACAAGACAATTTGGTGAAAGGTGCGGCAGGACAGGCGGTACAAAATATGAACCTGATGTTTGGCTTTGCTGAGAATGCAGGTCTTGCAGGTATTGGCTTATTACCATAAAAAACGTTTTTCGACTTCACACACATTTGGATTTGGATTTAAATGTGTGTTTTGAATGAATCAAAATAAGAGATGACGATGCCGAATTCTGACTCAAATACTCCGTCACAACTGAATTTCCTCAGTAAAAAACCTTTTCTAAAGGGTAATTTACCGCTGGCAATTGGTGCGGCCATTCTTGTTCTGGGAAGTGGTTTGCTGGGCTATTCAGTTGGGCATCGGCAAGGTTTGACTGTGGTTGGCTATGAGGCGGATGCCGAACAGCTGGTCGAAGTAGTGCAAAAGCAAAAAGCCAGCCTGGAAATGCTGAATAAAAATTTGAATCTGGCAGTACAGGAGCGTGATGTTGCGGTCAGTAATTCAAATGATTTGTTTACTGCTTTGAATCAGGCACGTGAAGATAAAAGTCAGGCTGAAGGTTTGAGTGCAATTTACCGTGAAGTGTTGCGTCAGCGTGGTGGTTTAAGCCTGACCATACAAAATATCGGCATTAAACCCTTACCAGAAAATGCCTATGAATATCAACTTGATCTGGTTCAAATCAGTCCGAATAGACGGGGTGTTTCAGGAACTGTGGAGTTGCGTTTAATTCAGGGTACTGAAGTTTTGGTGGTTCCTATGGAAGACAAAAACTTTAACTTTGAAGATTATGAACGTTTAACCGGACGCTGGACCATGCCTAACGGCTTTACACCACAATTCATTGAGGTTCGTTTAACCGGAGCAACAAGTACACCGTTAATTAAGCGCTTTAGTTGGGGACGTGGTAAACCTATAGAGAGTCAATCGGCATTTATTTCTGAAATTCCTCAAGCAGAAGCAAATGCACAATAAATGTGAATTAAAAATCCTATGCGAATGAATAAGCGTCATTATTGTTTAAACACCATCAAAAATTCTTTTCATCAATCGGGATATGTCGACTGGCATATTAGTCCACGCTTAAGTAATGACTCGCAGGATGACGCTGAAGGGGATGTTGCAGTACAAACGGCTCCCCCTGAATTAAAGCGTCCCCCCTTATATGCTGTTGTTTTGATGAATGACGATTACACCCCTATGGATTTTGTAATTGAAATTTTACAACAATACTTTGCTTTGAATCTTGACCAAGCGACCCAAGTAATGCTAACTGTACATTATGAAGGGAAAGGTGTTGCAGGCGTTTATCCACGAGACATTGCGGAAACGAAAGCGAACCAAGTCAATAATTATGCTCGGTCTCAAGGTCATCCATTACTTTGTCAGATTGAGCCAAAAGATTAAGGGGATTACATGCTCAGTCGTCAATTAGAAGTATCATTACGTTTGGCTGTAAGCATGGCTCGTCAAAAGAGACATGAGTTTCTCACGGTTGAACATTTATTGTTGGCTTTACTTGATAATGACTCTGCAGTAAATGCGTTAAAAGCATGTGGTGCGGACATTATCGTTCTTCGCAAGGAACTGGAAGAATATGTTGAGCAACACACCCCTAAATTAAGCGAACATAGTGATCAGGCACCACATCCGACGGAAAGCTTTGATCGTATTCTGCAACGTGCGATTTTCCATGTGCAATCAAGTGGTGGAGATCGAACTGTTGAAGGTGCAGACATTCTTGTTGCGATGTATTCTGAACGTGATTCTTTTGCGGTTTACTTGCTTAAACGTCATCAAATTAATCGTTTAACATTAACTCAATATTTATCGCATGGTACACGTAAAGAAGACGTACAGGCTGAAGAGGAAGTGGAAGAGCTGGATGGAGAAACATCGAGTTCTTCAAATGCAGGCCCACTCGATCTATATACCACTAACTTGAATGCAGAAGCGCAAAAAGGTAAAACCGATCCTTTGATCGGGCGTGAAAAAGAAATTGAACGTGCAGCACAGATTTTATGTCGTCGCCGTAAAAACAATCCTTTGCTGGTTGGTGATCCGGGGGTTGGTAAAACCTCAATTGCAGAAGGACTGGCTTGGCTGATTGTTAATGGTAAAGCACCGAAGCCATTAGCCCATGCAGAAATATATAGTCTGGATATTGGAGCTCTGGTTGCAGGAACCAAGTACCGTGGTGACTTTGAAAAACGCTTGAAACAACTCTTGAATGCGTTGAAAAAGAAACCAGAAGCCGTGTTATTTATTGATGAAATTCACATGATTATTGGGGCTGGTTCAAGCATGGGCAGCACCATGGATGCATCAAACTTAATTAAACCGGCTTTATCGAATGGTTCGTTACGTTGTATTGGTTCAACCACGTTCCAAGAGTATCGCCAAGTCTTTGAAAAAGATCATGCCTTGTCACGTCGTTTTCAGAAAATTGATGTCAATGAACCTTCAATTTCGGAAACCATTGATATTTTACGTGGCTTGAAATCGAAGTTTGAAGATTTTCATCATGTCAAATATGATGATAAAGCGCTGGTTTCAGCGGTAGAGCTATCAGCCAAGTTTATTAATGACCGTTTCTTGCCAGATAAAGCAATTGATGTAATTGATGAAGCAGGTGCTCAGCGCCGTTTGAAAGCCGAGCAAGACGATACGTTAATCACGGTTGAAAATATTGAAGATATCATCTCCAAGATTGCCCGTATTCCGCCGAAAACAGTATCGAAAGATGATAAAACGGTGCTTTCAAATCTGGAGCGTGATCTTAAACGTGTGGTCTTTGGTCAGGATGAAGCCATTGAAGCACTTGGTTCTGCAATTAAATTGTCGCGTGCTGGCTTGAAATCACCGGAGAAACCTGTGGGTAGCTTTGTGTTTGCAGGCCCAACCGGGGTAGGTAAAACCGAAGTCACCAAACAGTTGGCAAAATTACTGGGTGTGGAACTTGTCCGTTTCGATATGTCGGAATACATGGAACGTCATGCAGTTTCACGTTTAATTGGTGCACCTCCGGGTTATGTGGGGTTTGATCAGGGCGGTTTGCTGACCGATGCTATTCATAAAAATCCACATTGCGTATTGCTGTTGGATGAAATTGAAAAAGCGCATCCTGATGTGTTTAATTTATTATTGCAGATTATGGATCATGGCTCGTTAACAGATAATAATGGTCGCAAGTCAGATTTCCGTAATGTGATTCTGGTTCTTACCACCAATATTGGTGCAGAAAGTATTTCACGTGCCAGCATTGGTTTTAGAGAACAAGATAATAGTAATGACAATCAGGAAGCAATGAAACGCGCATTCTCTCCAGAATTCCGTAACCGTCTGGATGGAGTGATTCAATTCAAGGCATTGCCAACCACAATTATTGAAAATGTCGTGGATAAATTCCTGACTGAACTTCAGGCGCAGTTGGA
Organism: Acinetobacter sp. YH01018; assembly: GCF_013420295.1. Classification (NCBI taxonomy): domain Bacteria; kingdom Pseudomonadati; phylum Pseudomonadota; class Gammaproteobacteria; order Moraxellales; family Moraxellaceae; genus Acinetobacter; species Acinetobacter sp. YH01018. The sequence goes on along the minus strand of NZ_VOYL01000009.1, from coordinate 39,892 downwards.
TGATAAAAAAGTCATTCTTGAAGTGGATCAAAGTGCACGTGAATGGATGGCCGAAAATGGCTATGACCGTTTGATGGGTGCTCGTCCAATGCAGCGTCTGATTCAGGAACACCTGAAAAAACCGCTTGCCGAGATGATTCTCTTTGGTGAATTGGCAGAACATGGCGGCAATGTTGCAGTTTCAGTGAAGAAAGAGAATGGCAAAGCAGTCGGTCTTAAACTGGAAGTGTTTGAAGATCAGACTGCGGAACCTGCGTAATTAAAAATAACTCATAAAAAACCCGTGTTCGCACGGGTTTTTATTTGCTTCAATCTAAATTTTTTGTGTTTGACCTCAAGTATGATTTTCAAAATCTTTAGAAAAATGAAATCGGATGTAACCTTTAATTTATGGATATTCAAATTACCAAAGTTTTAAACATGGTCTTTTTATTTCTTGTCACTGCTGTGATGGAAATTCTGGGGTGTTATTTTCCCTATCTTATTTTAAATCAGGGAAAAACTCAGTGGTTTTGGATTCCAGCGGTCCTGGCACTGGCTACATTTGTCTGGTTACTCACTCTACATCCTGCTGCATCGGGACGAATTTACGCAGCCTATGGTGGAATTTATATTTTTACCGCACTGATGTGGTTAAGATTTGTTGATCAGGTGGCATTAAGTCGCTGGGATTTACTGGGCGGAATTGTAGTGATGATTGGGGCAAGCATTATTATTTTACAACCGCAAGGTTTGATACGTTAGTTAGCCTAACGTATCAGACAGCTTTTTAAAAAGAACATTCACTGTTCTTAATCTTAAAGTCATAGTTTTTACTTTCGGATGACAGCTTTAATTCAACATGATAGGGATTTACACGTTGAAATTCATTTTCAAACAACAAGCTGCAGTTCTGCAAAATATTTTTTCTCAGCAGTTTTTTGACTTCCTTTTCACCAACATCTTGGGCAAACTGGGTAAAATCAGGCGTGGTGATAATGCCTTCAATTTTTACCCCATTCGCGCTCATTTGGTATTTTTCCATCAGCATGTTTTGATCGATCTGGAAAGGCAATGTGCGCGAATCTTCATCACTGATGACATCTAAAATCTCATTCAGCGCTTTATGGTCTTTAATTTTATAAGATGAATCCAGAATCTGCTTTTTAACAAAATATTGGTCGAGCTCGGTGGCTTTGGCATGTGCGGTATTAAATATAAGAAAAGTGCTTAAACATAAAAATATTGTTTTAAATGGCATGATCATCATCACTGAGAATACTTATGATTTAAATTAAACAATTTATAGGCATAAAAAAAGCACCCGAAGGTACTTTTTTAGAAAACTTGAGGCTGAAAATTTAATCTTTCTTTAAATTTTCATTAATTAAGAATTCAACCAGTGCTTTTTGTGCATGCAGGCGGTTTTCAGCTTCATCCCAAACCACAGCATTTTTGTGATCAAGCATGTTTTCTGAGATTTCTTCGCCACGGTGAGCTGGCAAGCAGTGCATGAATAAGCAATCTGGGTGAGCAAGATCCATTAAGCGTTCATTGACCTGATAATCAGCAAAGGCTTGTTCACGGATTTTTTGCTCTTCTTCCTGTCCCATGCTTGCCCAGACATCAGTCACAATCAGATCGGCATTTACCGCAGCATCTTCAGCTGAATCGACAAGTTCGACGCAATGAGCAAACTCAGTCAGAAATTTTTCTTGTGGTTCATAGCCTTTAGGTGCAGCAATTTTTAATTTAAAGCCCCACATGTGTGCAGCTTCAATATAAGAGTTGCACATGTTGTTGCCATCACCAATCCAGGCAACGGTTTTACCTTCAATTGAACCACGGTGTTCAAGGTAAGTTTGCATGTCAGCCAATAGTTGGCAAGGGTGGTGATCATCTGTTAATGCATTGATTACAGGTACTTTTGAATAAGAAGCAAAACGCTCAACGATATCATGGCCGAAAGTACGGATCATTACGATATCCAGCATGCTTGATATTACGCGTGCCGAATCTTCAACTGGCTCACCGCGACCAAGTTGGGAGTCACGTGAAGAAAGAAAGATTGCGCTACCACCGAATTGACTCATGCCAGCTTCAAACGAAACACGTGTACGAGTACTCGATTTTTCAAAAATCATACCCATGACTTTACCAACGAAAGGTTGGAAAACTTCATTGTTATGCTGCTTACGCTTGAGTTCGATCCCGCGTTGCAAAATTTGGTTAAGTTCTAAAGTCGATAAATCACGTAAAGTTAGAAAGTGACGGAGAGCCATCATTTACTCCACAATAACCGCTGAAAATAAATTATCAGTAATTAGTTGCTGGTTGGTTAAGAAAAAAATACGGAATCGGCTAATATACTATATGCGAGACAAATTGCAAAAAATCTAACGGGGTTGATGGCCTTCCAGGAAGCGATCTACACAATAAGTAATGTAATTGATGGTTTCTTGATCATTTTCACGGATTGGCACACCCATAAGTACGCACCATTCAATATTGCGGATAATGCCAAAATACAGTTGAGCAGAATAAATCGGTTGTTTACAGTGAATAATCCCGATTTCATCGGCTTTGGTTAGCGCATTGGCTATGGCGATTTGAATATGCTTTGGACCCTGTTCGTGAATGTAAAGAGCAAGCTGTGGGCTGCGCTGTGTCTGTTCAATAATTAAACGAAGGAAGGCTACATTTTCTGGAAGCATCAAATGTTGCTTAACATTTATCAGGGTTTGGATTAAATAGACACGAAGATCATCTTTACCGTGTTCAAAAGGGATGCAGATATCTTTAAAAAACTGTTCCCGACGATAATCACAAATTGCTTTGAATAAGCCTTCTTTATTGCCAAAGTATTTATAGATTGAAGCCTTAGATCCGCCTGCGTGTTGCACAATATCATCCAGTGATACTGCATCGTAACCACGTTCTAAAAACAGGTCGGTTGCACTGACTAATAATGCCACACATCGCTCATGACCACGCTTGGTTGGTGGTATATCTTTACCTAAAGGAGCTAAATGGGCGATTTTATGCATATTGGATAAAAAACTAACAATTAAATAGGAGGGAGATTGTTATTATAACAAATATATGTAAAGCGTGCTGTGTAGAAGTGTACTCGCGTACGGCATGATTTGAACTGAAAAAGTCATTATTTTAGAAAATAGCTCAAATTTAGCTTATTTAGAATACAAAAAAGCTGTGTTTATCAAAAATAAATAATATCTAATATCACGAAAATTTATTGTGCAATAAATTTGAGAATTATTTGACTAAAGTTATAGAGTAAAAATTCTAAAGAGTCATGGCCAAACAGAGGTTTATGGATATACTCAAACTTCGATAAATAAAGTGAAACTGTGGAAAGGAAGATGACACAACAAATGTCTGCAGGCTTAAGATTTAGACAAGCACTGGAAGTTGAAAAGCCATTACAAATTATCGGCACAGTGAATGCCTATGCAGCCATGATGGCGAAAGAAGTGGGTTATAAAGCCATTTATGTATCGGGCGCAGGAGTTGCCAACTATTCTTACGGATTGCCTGACTTGGGTATGACCAGTTTGGACAATGTTCTGGAAGATGTACGTCGTATCACTGAGCGTGTCGATACGCCTTTACTTGTAGATATTGATACGGGATGGGGCGGAGCATTTAATATCGCCCGTACTGTTAAACAGATGATTGCGGCTGGTGCTGCAGCCGTTCATATTGAAGATCAGGTTGCACAAAAGCGTTGTGGTCACCGTCCAAACAAGGAAATTGTGACCCAGCAGGAAATGGTTGACCGTATTAAAGCAGCGGTGGATGCCAAGACTGATTCAAACTTTGTGGTGATGGCGCGTACCGATGCCTTGCAAAAAGAAGGTTTACAAGCGGTGATTGACCGTGCATGTGCATGTGTTGAAGCTGGTGCGGATGCAATCTTTGCTGAAGCGATGACTGACATTACCATGTATCGTACAGTGTGTGATGCTGTAGGTGTGCCTGTATTGGCAAATATTACCGAATTTGGTGATACGCCTTATTACACCGTAGATGAGTTGGGTGAACAAGGTATTCGTATGGTACTTTATCCACTGTCTGCGACACGTGCAATGCAGAAAGCGGCATTGGAAGTGATGCGTTCTATCCGTGAAAACGGTACGCAAGTGAATGTATTGGACAAGATGCAACAGCGTAAAGAGCTTTACGAGTTTCTTGATTATCATACGTTTGAGAACACTTTAGATAAATTGTTTAAATAAATTTTTTAAATAAATAATTCAAAATGGAGAATTAAAAATGGCTGAAGGAAAAGTACTGACAGGTGCAGGATTACGTGGACAGGTTGCAGGTAAAACCGCACTTTCTACTGTTGGTAAGAGTGGCGCAGGCTTAACCTATCGTGGTTATGATGTGCAGGATCTGGCGGAAAATTGCCAATTTGAAGAAGTGGCTTATCTTATCTTCTTTGGTGAATTGCCAACGACTGAACAGCTTGCGGCTTATAAGGCCAAATTGAAATCTTTACGTCAGCTTCCACAAGCGTTGAAAGAAGTGTTGGAACGCATTCCGGCAGATTCGCATCCGATGGATGTGATGCGTACCGGTGTGTCCATGCTAGGCAACTTGGAAACTGAAAAATCTTTTGCTGAGCAGCAAGATGTTGCCGACCGTATTTTGGCGACTTTACCTGCAATTATTTGCTATTGGTATCGTTATAGCCACGATGGCGTGCGCATTGAAGAAAATACCGATGATGATTCAATTGGTGCACAATTCCTGCATTTACTGCGTGGTGAAAAACCGAATGAATTGCATGAACAGGTGATGAATGTGTCGCTGATTCTTTATGCAGAGCATGAATTCAACGCATCTACATTTACTGCGCGCGTGTGTGCATCTACGTTGTCTGATATGCACTCATGTATTACTGGTGCTATTGGTTCACTTCGTGGTCCATTACATGGCGGTGCCAATGAAGCAGCGATGGAAATGATTGAAAACTGGACCTCTCCAGAAGAAGCCGAACGCGAAATGCTGGGTAAGCTGGAGCGTAAAGAAAAGATCATGGGCTTTGGTCATGCAATCTATAAAGACAATGACCCACGTAATGGCATCATCAAAATCTGGTCTGAGCGTTTAGCTCAAGATGTCGGTGATACAGTACTTTACCCGGTATCAGTACGCTGTGAAGAGGTGATGTGGCGCGAGAAGAAATTGTTCTGTAATGCAGACTTCTTCCATGCATCTGCTTACCACTTCATGGGGATTGCAACCAAATTGTTCACACCAATCTTTGTAATGAGCCGTGTAACAGGCTGGGCAGCCCATGTAATGGAACAGCGTGCAGACAACCGTATTATTCGTCCAAGTGCGGATTATACCGGCCCTGAACTGCGTAAAGTGGTTCCAATTGCAGAGCGTACTGTAGCTTAAGATAAAAGCATGAATAAAGCCTCTTCGGAGGCTTTATTTTTTTGCAGTCAGTAAAACTGGATCTTCAATGGTGTAACCTGTTTCAAAAGGAATGCCCAGGTATTTAACCACCGCTAATATCTTCTGTTGCCGGGGAATCTTATAAGCTTGGGATATGCTTAATCCGTGGCGATAATCGATTGCCTGATGGATCTGGCTTTTCAAGCTTTGACTGCTGAGTTGGTATGTATAAGTATATTTCGGAATATATTCTTTCGGATCATAGCAAGATTTTTCTTTAGAGGTGATTTTCTTTAATACCTGAATCTTGATGCTTGATTTAGGTAGTGGTGCAAGAGGGTTAAGCCGCTTTTTAATTTTTACTATTTCCTTATCGAACTGCCGACTATCTTGGTCATAATCAATTTTCTTGGTTTTAGGATTAATATATAGCGAATTCACCTGAATCAGCTTTGCCGGTTGCTGGGTATTTTTAAATTGATAATAATAAAGTTGCGGTAGGCGACCACGACCATCAAGATAATGTTTAAGCAGATAGACTTTTTGCTCTTTGTTTTCATAGCCCAATACTTCGATATTTTGAGGACCACCTACGGTTGCAAAACTGCTGCATGGCAGCAGGATTAATCCGAATGTGAACATTTTGAGTTTAAACATCACTAAACACTCTGAATAAGTTTGATGATTTCATCTGCTATATATTGAGTTAAAACATCAAGGCGTTTTAATGGTGTGCCCTCAATAAAATATTGAAAATTGTGTGTTTTATTTAAATATAAAATTGAGGTGAAAAATGTGCCTTCAGGTTTATTTTCTGTTGCGCTACCGCCAGGTTTCAGTAAACCTGTGCAAGCAACAATAATATCAGCTTGAGTAAAGAGATTTTTTCCTTGCCTTGCCATTGCTTCTGTAACTTCAGCAGATTCCGCAGTGTATTTTTCTATAAGCTTGGCATCAATATGCAGGATATTGATTTTGATTGATGGATCATAACTGACCAGCCCACCCAGTAAAATCTCTGCGCCACTGTTTTTGCAAATAGAAAACTGACTGGAAAGATAGCCCGAACTGGCACTTTCAATAAAAGCAATTTTTAAATGATGTGTTTCGAGCAAATCACAACATTGTTTTAGCATAGGTTTTTGTCTCAAAATCAATACTATTTAGTTTAAATTTTTTTATCTTGGGTAGACTTCACTCAAAAATATGGTGAAAGACAAAAAATCAGTTTTTCATTTTTCGGTTCGTGTTTTTTAAATCGATGTTCTTTGTGCTTAACTTTATCTCGATTGTTTTTAAATAAAAAGTTTATTTAGAATCTATAAATTATTTTCGATCTCTGGTAAACAAACCACAATAAAAAACCCGCCATAAAGACGGGTCTTTGAAGCTGACTGAATTTATTGATCCAAAGCAGGAGTCGCAGCAGCAATCGCAGCAGCAACGGCATCATCTTCAGACTGAGCTTCATTATTTGATTTGGTGGGGGCTTCTGAAGCTGGTTTTGGTTGGGCTTTTGGTGCTTCAGCTTGAGCAGTTTCAGTTGTAGTCTGTTGAGGAGCTTCACGCACTTCACGACGAATGACTGTAGTTGTATTTGGCGTTTCTTCACGTTCAACTTCTACCTGCGCTGGAGCTTGAGCGTTGTTATCTTCCATAGCTTCCAAAGGTACAGCTTCTGCAGGCTGATTCATTTGTTCAGTTTGCTCGGTTGTTTCAACCTGTTCTTGCTCATCTTCTTTTGGAGTTTCTTTTTTTACACATGCTGTTAAAAGTAAACTTGCTGCAATAGCACCACAAAGTAAAAGTTTGTTATTCATAATCGCACAAAATAAAGCATTAATTGGATGTTGCTATTATAACAGCAAATACAAATATAAAAATCCTATCAGCTTACCCTAATTTTTTATCGGAAATGCTGATAGAATAACCAATTGTTTATTGTTCTATGAATTGATGCGGAATGACTTTGCTTTATTGGTACAGAGTAAAGTAAAATCGCACAACATTGTAGGCCAATTTAGGCTCCATTGTACGAGAAACTTAATGACCCATTTTATTTTCGTTACTGGTGGTGTTGTATCATCACTAGGTAAAGGTATTTCAGCTGCATCTGTGGCTGCGCTTTTAGAAGCCCGTGGTTTAAAAGTGACCATGGTCAAAATGGATCCATACATTAATGTCGATCCAGGAACGATGAGTCCGTTCCAACACGGTGAAGTTTTTGTCACAGAGGATGGTGCTGAAACTGACTTAGACTTGGGTTATTACGAACGTTTCTTACGTCGTGCGAAAATGACCAAACTGAACAACTTCACATCAGGTCGTGTTTATCAGGATGTTTTAAATAAAGAACGCCGTGGTGACTATCTGGGTGGTACTGTTCAGGTTATTCCACATATTACCGATAATATTAAAGAACGTGTGCTTCGCGCTGGCGAAGGCTATGACGTCGCAATTGTGGAAATTGGCGGAACAGTAGGTGACATCGAATCTCTCCCGTTCATGGAATCTGTACGTCAGTTAATGGTAGAGCTTGGTCATAAACGTACCATGTTGATGCACTTGACTTTACTTCCATACATCAAGTCAGCAGCAGAACTGAAAACCAAACCGACTCAGCACTCAGTGAAAGAGTTGTTATCGATTGGTATTCAACCAGATATTTTAATCTGCCGTACCGAGCATGATGTTGATGCAGATACAACCCGTAAAATTGCATTATTCACTAACGTGGAAGCGCGTGCGGTTGTGGTCTGTAAAGATGCACGTACTATTTATCAAATCCCGCGTACGTTCTATGAACAGGATGTTGACGATTTAATTTGTGAACGTTTTGGTTATAACGACCTGCCTGAAGCGGATCTTTCAGACTGGGACAATGTTGTAGAAGCTTTATTAAACCCTGAATACACAGTACGTGTGGCGATGGTAGGTAAATACGTTGAGCTTCCAGATGCATATAAATCTGTAAACGAAGCACTTCTTCATGCGGGCATTAAAAACCGTGTCAAAGTCCAAATTGACTATGTCAATGCTGAAGATCTTGAAAGCCAAGATGTGAATGAAGCGCTTAAAGATGCAGATGCCATTCTGGTTCCGGGCGGTTTTGGTGAGCGTGGTACTGAAGGCAAAATGCTGGCAATTAAATATGCACGTGAAAACGGTGTGCCATTCCTTGGTATCTGTTTAGGTATGCAGTTGGCAGTGATCGAATACGCGCGTAACGTAGCGGGTATCACGGATGCGTCATCCACAGAATTCAACCGTTCAACCAAATCACCTTTAATTGGTTTGATTACCGAATGGCTGGATGAGCGTGGCGAAGTTCAACAGCGTTCTGTAGATTCTGATCTTGGCGGAACCATGCGTCTAGGTGCGCAAAAATCTGAGCTGGTTGCAGGTACAAAAACTGCAGAAGTGTATGGTTCGAATGAAATTATCGAACGTCACCGTCACCGTTATGAAATGAACAACCGTTTCATTCCTGCGCTAGAAGAGAAAGGTCTGAAGATTTCAGGTTATTCACCAGTACAACATTTGGTAGAAACAGTTGAAATTCCTCAACATCCTTGGTTTATTGCTGTACAATTCCACCCGGAATTTACAAGTTCACCACGTGATGGGCACCCATTATTTGCCAGCTTTATTGATGCTGCGAAAAAACAGTACCAAAAAACCAAATAATGGCTGGGCAAGACTAAACTAGGAAAGTTTAAATGTCGCAATTAAAACCACAAGAAATTGTACGTTTAGGCGATATACAAATGGCAAATCACTTGCCATTTGTATTATTCGGCGGAATGAATGTACTTGAGTCAAAAGACCTTGCTTTTGAAATTGCAGAAACTTATGTTGATATCTGCAAACGTCTGGAAATTCCTTACGTGTTTAAAGCAAGTTTTGATAAAGCCAACCGTTCAAGCTTGAACTCTTTCCGTGGCCCAGGCTTGGAAAAAGGGATCGAGTGGTTAGCAGACATTAAAAAACACTTCAATGTACCCATCATTACTGATGTACATGAACCTTATCAGGCTGCACCTGTTGCTGAAGTGGCGGATATTATCCAGCTTCCAGCATTCTTGAGCCGTCAGACTGATCTGGTTGAAGCTATGGCAAAAACCGATGCCATCATCAATATCAAAAAAGCACAATTCCTTGCGCCACACGAAATGCGCCATATTTTGCATAAGTGTCTGGAAGCCGGAAATGACAAGCTGATTCTTTGTGAACGTGGTTCGGCCTTTGGCTATAACAACCTGGTTGTAGATATGCTGGGCTTCGACATCATGAAAGAAATGAATGTGCCTGTATTCTTTGATGTCACCCACGCGCTGCAAACTCCAGGTGGGCGTGCAGATTCTGCGGGCGGTCGCCGTGCGCAAATTACCACTTTGGCTCGTGCGGGTATGGCCACTGGTCTGGCGGGTTTATTCTTGGAAGCTCATCCAGATCCTGAACATGCTAAATGTGATGGTCCTTGTGCACTTCGTATGTCGCAACTGGAGCCATTCTTGGCGCAGCTGAAAGAATTGGATACCTTGGTTAAAGGTTTCAAAAAGTTAGATACACACTAAATCATATACACCTTGATGCCTTCTAAAGCATCGCGTTATTCATCAACTGAGGAATTGTTCATGAGTCAAATCGTTGACATTCGTGCACGTGAAATTTTGGACTCTCGTGGTAACCCAACCATCGAAGCAGACGTAATCTTGGCATCTGGCGTAGTTGGCCGTGCATGTGCACCATCTGGTGCTTCAACTGGTTCTCGTGAAGCTTTAGAACTTCGTGACGGCGATAAAGCACGTTACTTGGGTAAAGGCGTTAAAACTGCAGTTAACAACGTTAACACAGTAATTCGTGACGCATTGTTGGGTAAATCAGTCTTTGAACAAAAAGATATTGATAACACAATGATCGCGCTTGACGGTACAGAAAACAAAGAAAAACTAGGTGCGAACGCAACTCTAGCGGTATCTTTGGCTGCTGCACGTGCTGCTGCTGACGAAAAGAAAATTCCTCTTTTCCAATACATCGCAGACCTTCGTAACAACAGCATTTTAACTATGCCCGTTCCAATGATGAACATCTTGAACGGTGGTTCACACGCAGATAACAACGTTGACATTCAAGAGTTTATGATTGAGCCAGTGGGCTTTACTTCATTCTCTGAAGCGTTACGTGCGGGTGCTGAAATCTTCCATTCTTTAAAATCAGTTTTAAAGAAACAAGGTTTGAATACTGCGGTGGGTGATGAAGGTGGTTTTGCACCAAACTTACGTTCAAATGAAGAAGCGATTACTGTAATCCTTTCTGCGATTGAGCAAACGGGTTATAAAGCGGGTTCTGACATCATGCTTGCACTTGACTGCGCATCTTCAGAATTCTACAAAGATGGTCAGTACATTCTTGCTGGCGAAGGCAACAAAGCATTCACAAGCAACCAGTTCTCTGACTACCTTGCGGGTCTTGTAAACCAATACCCAATCATCTCGATTGAAGATGGCCTGGATGAGTCTGACTGGGAAGGCTGGTCTTACCTGACTTCTATCCTTGGCGACAAGATCCAGTTGGTGGGTGATGACCTGTTCGTAACCAATCCAAAAATCCTTCAACGCGGTATCAATGAGAAAGTTGCTAACTCTATCTTGATCAAATACAACCAGATCGGTACCTTGACTGAAACTCTAGATGCTATCTATCTTGCGAAAGCAAATGGTTACTCTACAGTAATTTCTCACCGTTCAGGCGAAACTGAAGATTCGACTATTGCTGATCTTGCAGTAGGTACAGCAGCGGGTCAAATCAAGACAGGTTCACTTTGCCGTTCTGACCGTGTAGCAAAATATAACCAATTACTTCGTATCGAAGAATTGACTAAAGCTGCATATCGCGGTAAAGCTGAGTTCAAAGGTTTGAACTAAGCACATATCATGCTATCTCTATTCAATGTATTTGACTCCAAAGTGAGTAAAGCATTATTGGGCCTTGCGATCATTTTGATCGCAGGGTTTCAGTACTTATTCTGGTTTGGTGAAGGTGGTTACCATGACCATCAAAAACTGGCTGAAAAAATTCAACAACAAACAGAATTAAATACGGAACTTAAAGAACGTAACCGAGTTCTCGCTGCTGAAGTTTATGACTTGAAAAATGGTATTGAAGCCATTGAAGAGCATGCGCGTTTAGACTTGGGCTTGATCAAGCCGCATGAAACTTTTGTACAAATGAGTACTATTAGTACAAACTATAAGCCTATTTATATTGATCCAAATGCCAAAGCAGATTTAAGAACCAATGAAAATGAAACTGGAGCACCCGTAGAAAGTGCACCATAAAATTTGGGCAGTTATTCCTGCTGCTGGTTCCGGAAGTCGTTTTTCTAAAACTGAACTTAAACAATATCAACAGATTCAAGATCTAACCGTACTTGAGCATACCGTTGCACGTCTGAATCAGTTGCCTTTGGCAGGTTATGTTCTGGCTATTGGTACACAGGATGATGTTGCAAAAACCTTGACATTCTCCCATCCTGAAAAGGCTCATTTTTGTCCGGGTGGCGCAGAACGGGTGAATTCGGTTCTGAATGCCTTAAGCTATCTTGAAGCATTTGCAGCTGAAGAGGATTGGGTATTGGTACATGATGCCGCACGTCCTTGTGTGACCCAAGACTGCTTGCAGCTGTTGGTGAATACGGCTATTCAGGAAAATTGCAGTGCGATTTTGGCGATTCCCGTTCGTGACACCTTAAAATATGTTGCACATGCAAATACAATTGCCAAGACAGTTAGTCGAGACCATTTATGGCAAGCTCAGACACCCCAAATCTCAAGATTAGGTATCTTAAAACATGCCATTGAAAAAGCATTGCAGGATGGTATGACCATTACCGATGAAGCCAGTGCTCTGGAGTACGTGGGTGAACCAGTAAAAGTGGTACAGGGTCGATCAGATAATATTAAAATTACCTATGCCGATGATCTGGAGTTGGCACGTTTAATCTTAGCCTCCCAGCAAGCAGTTTAAAGTCTACAAGATAAAAATGCAGAAATATGGGACTTAATGATGTTATTTAAACACTTTAAACTTATAATTTGCGCTGTCTCTAGCTTGTTCAAATATTTCAAATGATACCATCCCCCCAGTATCGTTTTTTACGTCACTCTTTACGTGATGGTAGAAGCATTAAACATGACTCATCCAGATGGGCCAAATTACACTTGGATCCATGGCTGCTTTCTTTTCTGGTATTGAATTCAATATTGGGATTGATGGTGGTTTATAGCGCAACTCTGCAAGATAGCAGTATGGTGATTCGTCAGGCCACCAGTTTTGGTGTCGGTTTCATCCTCATGTTTTTATGTGCCCAGGTTCCGCCAAAAGTTTATCAGGCGGTCAGTCCATATTTTTATATGCTGGGCATGGTGCTACTGGTGCTGGTTCTGGTGATTGGTGATACGCGTTTGGGGGCAAAGCGCTGGCTGACGGTTCCGGGCATTGGTAGTATGCAGCCCAGTGAAATCATGAAATTTGCCATGCCGCTGATGATGGCATGGTATTTTTCACGTCGTGTATTTCCACCTACCTTTTTGCAGATCGTGACTGGGCTCATCCTGATGATGATTCCGTTTGTACTGGTGGCACTACAACCAGATTTGAACATTGGTCTGATTATTCCCGGTGTTTTTGTCTTGTTTCTGTGTGGCATGTCTTGGCGTTTGATTCTGGGAGCTCTGACGGCTTTGGCTGTTGCAGCACCGGTTTTATGGATGTTTGTACTGCAAACCTATCAAAAGAAACGTATCTTGACCTTATTTGATCCTGAGTCCGATGCATTGGGTGCTGGCTGGAACATCATCCAGTCCAAAATTGCTATTGGTTCTGGGGGGTTAACCGGGAAAGGATATTTGACCGGTACTCAGTCGCATTTGGGTTACTTGCCTGAAAATCATACCGACTTCATTATGTCTGCCTATGCTGAAGAATATGGCTTTGTCGGGGTATTTTTATTATTTAGTCTGTTTGCTGCAATTATTATCCGTTGCTTGATGATTGGCTTGAATAGTTTTCATAATTTTGGACGCTTATATGCGGGTGCTATCGGGCTGACGTTCTTTTTCTTTGTATTTTTAAACTCAGGAATGGCCAGCGGAATTTTACCTGTAACTGGGGACCCTCTGCCACTGATGAGTTATGGTGGCTCGGCAGTAATTTCATTACTGGCGAGTATGGGGATTGTGATGTCGATCCATACCCATCGTTGATGTTGATATTAATATTAAAAAGCTAGATTTGATCTGGCTTTTTTATTTTTGGGGGAAAATAAATGGATTTATTTGAACAATCAATGACGATGGTTAATGAATTAAATCAAGAATTATCGCAGTCTGAATTTGTAGATGGCGGGCTACGTCTAGATTTAGTATATCAGTGTTGTGACATATCGATTGAACATGGATTAGCGGTTAAAACATTATTAGAAACTGAACTGTTTATATCGGCTCTTGCGTTGTTTCGTACACAATTTGAATCTTTAGTGCGTGCTTATTGGATATTATTTGTAGCAACGGATGAGCAAGTGTGTGAGTTGGGCGTGCTGGATTCAATAGAGCAGCTTACTTTAAAGGAACATAAAAGTATTAGCCGTTTTACTGCAACGCCGATGATTGAAGCTTTGAAGGAAATTCAGGAAATCAAGCATATTGTCGCTCAACTCGAAGAGTTCAAGTTATTCTCTTTGGATTATCTTAATTCAATTGTACATAGTGGGAAGCAAACATTTTTGCGTCACACCTTTGGTTTGGGTGATGAACACAAAAAATTGATTATTAAGCAATCTAACAATTTAACAATGATGAGTGCACAGATTTATTTAAAACATACTTTGCCTGATCGTCAAAAGCTTATTCAGATTTTTCTTCAAAAGTATCGTGAATGTTTTATGTTGCCTGAAGATATATCGAAAGAAGAGCGGGAAAAGATTTTAGCGCGTTATAAGTAGATGTAAAAAAGCCCACAAATGTGGGCTTTTTAGAACGTTTAAAGAATTAGGTGAGGAACCAGGTGTAATAACCCCAGATCATCAGTGGCCATGCGATATATGGACTAAATAGCCATTTCCACAGCCAAAACTTAGGCAGAAATCCTACGCCGTAAATGAATCCACCTGAAATGCCAATCATGATCATCATCAAGGCTCTATGATTATAGTGACCATTGGCATCGAGCATAAGGGCTGGGTGAATTAGCAACACCGTAGCAAGAGGCAATGCCATCAAAAATGAAATGGCCATTACAAATTTATTTGGCTTGCTTCCTTCTGCTGTCATTGCGATCTCTGTCATTGTTTATTCCTCATCCAAATCTTGATGATGTTCGATATAAAGGGCACTTAATACGCCTGCAAAGCACGCCATTAAAATCCCGAGAATCCATGCGAAATACCACATAATTTTATCTCCTAAAACACAGCCTTAGTACAGGCTGTGTGAATTCTCTTGAATATGTTTTTTGGTAATTACGCCCCACATCTTATAGTAACACCAAGTGGTGTAACTCAAAATAATTGGAACAAAAATACAGGCAGCAACAGTCATTACAGTCAGTGTGTTTTTACTTGATACTGCATCCCACATGGTCAAGCTGGCAACAGGGTTGATGCTTGAAGGCATAAGGAATGGGAACAATGCAAAACCAGCTGTTAAAATTGCCCCAATTACCATCAGCGATGTACCCAGGAAGCTTAATCCGGCTTTGGCTTTCGCAGCAGCGGCAATTACAATCAGGCTTCCCAAGATTGCCATGATCGGTGCAATCATAGTGATTGGGTAAGTCGAGTAGTTATTCATCCAGCCATGGTTGCCATTGGTAATGACTTCTTTGGCAAGAGGGTTTGCAACTCCATTGGTATCAAATGGTTGAGCTAAAGTATAACCTTCAATGTTACCGAAGTATAACCATGCTCCAGCGCCCAGGAAGCAAACCAAGAATACCACACCCATCAATTGAGTTGCTTTGGCAGAACGTGCATGTAAGTCGCCATCGGTACGAAGCATCAACCACGCACCACCATGTGCACTCAGCATGGATAAGCTGACAATACCACAAACCAGGGCAAATGGGTTGAGCAGGGCAAAGAAGCTACCAGTATAAGTTGAACGTACGGTTTCATCTAAAGTAAACGGTACACCTAGGAACATATTACCGAAGGCAACACCGAAGACTAAAGCAGGAACTGCACCACCAACAGCCAAACCCCAGTCCCAAGAGTTACGCCATTTTTTGTTCTCAAGTTTAGAGCGGTAGTCAAAACCTACAGGTCTTAAGAACAGGGCAAACAGTACCAGTAATAGTGCCCAGTACATACCGGAGAATGCGGTTGCATAAACCATTGGCCATGCAGCAAACAGTGCGCCACCAGCTGTAATGAACCAGACTTGGTTACCATCCCAGTGCGGGGCAATGGTATTAATTGCCGCACGACGCTCTTCATCGTTTTTGCCCACGAATGGCATGATTGCCATAGAGCCCATATCGAAGCCATCGGTGAGGGCAAAGCCAATCAGTAGTACACCTACCAAAACCCACCAGATAATTTTGAGTAATTCATATTCGATCATGATTGAGCCTCCGCAGCAGCGTGGTTTTGATCAGCGCCTTTTTCAAAGTGGTATTTACCAGTATGTAAAGAACTTGGACCTAAGCGAGCGAATTTGATCATCAAGTACATTTCGATAATTAGAAGTACTGTATAGAACGCTGCAAGTGCCAGGATTGAACCCCAAATATCACCAGTGCTTAAGCTTGAAGCAGAGAGATGTGTAGGTAGAACCTCACCAATTGTCCATGGTTGACGACCACCTTCAGCCACATACCAGCCAGTTTGTGTAGCAATCCATGGTAATGGTAAGCCGTAAAGCGCAAATTTAAGTAACCAAGGTTTGCTTTCTGCATTGCGTTTAGCGACTGCAAAAGTTGCAAGGATAAACAGAAGCAGCATCAAGAAACCAGAAGCCACCATGGCACGGAACGAGAAGAACAGGGCAGTTACGTTAGGAACAGTATCCTTGGTCGCTGCTTTGATTTGCTCTTCAGAAGCATCTACTACATTTGGTGTATATTTTTTAAGAAGTAAGCCATAGCCCAAGTCTTTCTGATTTTCTTTGAACGAAGCCATCAGCGCTGGTGAGCGGTCGCCTGCACGAAGTTTTTCAAGTTCGGCATATGCAGTCATACCATTACGGATACGAAGCTCATGTTGAACCATCAGGTCTTTCAGGCCAGTCACTTCTTTATCAAGAGAACGTGTGGCAATGATACCCATCACATATGGAATTTTGATGGCGTAGTCAGTGCGTTGTTCTTCCCGATTTGGAATACCAAACAATGTAAATGGAGCAGGTGCTGGGTGAGTTTCCCATTCTGCTTCAATTGCAGCCAATTTGGTTTTTTGTACATCACCCAGTTCATAACCTGATTCATCACCCAGTAAAATAACTGAGAATGTAGAGGCTAAACCAAAGATTGCCGCAATAGCGAAAGAACGGCGTGCAAAAGGTAAATCACGTTTTTTCAGCATGTAGAAACTGGAAATCGCTAAAACGAAAACGGCACCAGTGACATAACCTGAAGATACTGTATGGACAAATTTAACCTGAGCCACCGGGTTGAAAATCAGTGCGCCGAAGTCAACCAGCTCCATACGCATGGTTTCAAAGTTGAACTCTGCGCCCACAGGGTTTTGCATCCAGCCATTGGCGACTAAAATCCAAAGTGCCGACATGTTGGAACCCAGTGCAACCAGCCAGGTCACGCCTAAATGCTGAACTTTGGAAAGCCGGTCCCAGCCGAAGAAGAATAGACCAATAAAAGTCGATTCCAAGAAAAATGCCATTAATCCTTCAATAGCGAGTGGCGCGCCAAAAATGTCACCGACATAATGCGAATAGTACGCCCAGTTTGTACCAAACTGGAACTCCATGGTTAAACCTGTGGTAACACCTAAGGCAAAGTTAATACCAAAAAGTTTTCCCCAGAACTTAGTCATGTCCTTATAAATTTCTTTACCGGAAATCACATAGGTGGTTTCCATAATGGCAAGAATAAAAGCCAGACCAAGTGTAAGAGGTACAAATATAAAGTGATACAACGCGGTCATTGCAAATTGGAACCGCGAAAGATCGACCACGCTTTCAGAAATCATCAACGTGTCTCCTTGATTTGGGAAGGGCTGCCAGCAATATGCTCGGCAACTTGAGTGTCAAAATTTTGAGGAATAGTAGGGGCGTCGAACCAGATGTGTTTAATCGTCAGTAGGAGAGCAACCTTGATTATTAATATGATTGCGATCTCTCGAACTAAACGTTGATTGTAATCTTTCGGTATTAAGCTCATACAAATAAGCCTATTTTTTTAAACTTGATCTATATTATTAAACAAAAAATAACTAAAAATAAATAGATGAAACAATTAAAATAAAAATATATTATATTTGTTTTTTAAAACAATAATTTATGTTAAGGTTGTGATAAAAAATATACTGATTTTTTGCGATTATTAAGTTGACTAAAACACTGCGTATTTAATTTTTAATTCTGACTAAAATACTTATATATACTTTTAACTCCAACTAAAACACTTGTATCTTTTTAGGGAGTATAAATAATTAATTGATAATTATTCTTGTTTAAAATTCCATTTAATATGTTTTATATAAATCCAATTAAACACCTTGATTTAAAATGCAAGAGGGATGAGAGAAGAAGTTAAAATTCTTGCCTCAAAAAAAAGACCACACGAATGTGGTCTTTTTTAATAGCTTTCTAAGTAAATGAAGAGGGCTTAGAAGTTATATTCCATACCTAGCCCGAATACTGTCATAGTATCGTCTTCACCAGCTTTAGTTTTCCAGTCACGTTCTTGAGAAGCAACGATACCGTACATACGTGCTTGCTTGTTAAAGTAGTAATCTACACCAAGACCGTATTGATTGATGTCATGGTCATATGATAAGCCAGCGTTATCGTATTGAGTGTTGGCATTCGCATATTCAGCTTTTACAACCCAAGGAGTTGAACCGATTTTATATGCAGCAGCAATTGTGTATGCATCTTCTTGCAGGTTTTTAGCAGTTGATAGATCGTCAGTTGGTTGAGCAGTTTGCCATAAACCACCTAAACTCAAACCATTGATACCCACTTTAGAGAAGTCATAAGCAGCAGTGAAACGCAATGCATCAGAAATATATTTCTTGTTATCAAAACCTACGTATTTACCTTCAACAGCAGAGTTAGCTGCTAAACCTAAAGAGAGGCCAAGGTCTTTGTTATCATAAAGGACAGAAGCTGAGATACCATCACCAAAACCATTACGTTTGCTATTGTCACCAGAAGTGCCAGCTGTAGGAGCGGTTGAATTTTCACCTTGTAGCGCCATAATGTTTAACTGAACGCCGCCAAGCAATTTTTTGTCAGTTTCGATACCGATCGCATTTTTAGTACGTTCTTCACCGTGCATCATGTTGGTAATGTCAAGACGAGTGTGATCGTTGAAGATATCTTGCGCACTGCCAGCAGCTGTTTTGAAGTAAGAATCATATTGACCGGCTTTCAAAGTACCAATACCAGCCCATTTAAGACCTACGAAACGGTTACGAGCACTCCATTCAGAGTCTGAACCAGAACCATCAGTGGCAAAACCCCATTCTGCTTGGTAAACAGCTGAAAGATTGTCGGTAAGTTTCTCTTCACCTTTTACACCAATACGTGAAGCATGCGAGCTTACTTCAGAAACATTGTTACCTAGGAAATCGTAGTTATCAACTTGGTCGATAGATACGTTCAGCTTACCATACAAAGTTGGTGCCGCTTGTGCTGCGCTTACACCCATTGCCGCAACAGCAGCTGCTAGAAGCAATTTTTTCATCAAGATTTCTCCAAAACACTTTTTAAAATGGCATTCGCCTTGCTTTCTTTTTAGTTTGCTTGTGTACAAAAAATTACAAAAGCTCACCAACTTGCTAAGCAGTATCTGCAAACTTTGTGACAGTGAAGTGAAAGCTATATGACAGTTTGATGACGAAGATGATTAAAAAAATAATATATTTTATTGTTTTTCAATAATTTAAATTTTTATTAAAATCTGTGAGATGAGTTGATTCAATCTCAAATATAAAAAAATGGAGCTTAAGCTCCATTTTTTACAAATTAAAATTCTAGTGAATTTTAAAGTTCAGCTTTAATCTTTTCAGCCAGTGCTTTAATTTTTTCCTGGTCACCCATATGTAATGCATGTTTTCCAAGCTCATGCACTGAACTTGGAATAAGGTGAAAATGTACATGTGGAACAGTTTGACCAGCAGATGCACCTGAAAGTTGCATCAGTACAATACCTTGAACATCAAGTGCTATTTTCATTGCCTGGGCAATTCTTTGCACAATCTGAATGGTATAGGCAGCGGCATCAGGTGGCAGATCGAGCAAGGTAATTGCAGGTGTTTTCGGGATGACCAACGTATGACCTTCTGCCTGGGGCATAATGTCCATAAAAGCCAGAACCTGTTCGTCCTCATACACTTTTATTGCAGGAAGTTCATTACGGATAATTCGTGCAAAAATATTTTGATCATCGTAAAGCATGTCTAGTCCTTGAAAGTGATTGGGTACTGTAATTATTTACAGTTCAATTCTTTCTGACGATCTTTGATGGCGTCAAGTCGTTGTTGCTCTTTTTCTGAAAATTTGGGCTTGGTTGTATAACAATTGTCATTGCCGAACTTGGCCTTGGCTTCCGGGTCTTTAAAGCAAAAACCTTTAGAGGCATAAATGACATCATGGTCATTTTTTAATTGTTGGCACTCTTGCTCTGCTGTCGCTGCAAAAACAGTTGCCCCAAAGAAAGTTGTAAAACTAGCCAAAACTGCAACACTAAGCTTGGTCATGAGGGTTTCCTCTGTGAGAATATTGTGTAGAGCACTTCTACACAATATTAGGTTTATTTATTATTATTCAATGGCGAGTAATTACTCAAGTGTAATTTTATTCCAAGATTCGTACATTTTCACAGCACTAGAAAAGTCACTGTCTTTTTCTGTTAAATTACTGGCTGCCTGAATCAGACTTTGAGTCAAGGCAATCACCGGTGCTGACAGTTTGGCATCACGAACCAGATCAAGTGCAATTCCGGTATCTTTTGCCAATAATGGCAGAGCAAAAGTCAGCGGGAAGGCACGATTTAAAATACGTTGTGGTAACACCATTTCCGTTACGCCACTTTTACCGCTTGACGCATTAATGCAGTCTAAAGCTTCATGCAGATTTACCCCATGCGCTTTTAAGGTGGTGAAACCTTCAGCCACTGAGCAGAGATTGACGGCTAATAGCATATTGTTCACTGCTTTGACTGCGAAACCTGCACCTGATTCACCGACATGTTTAATCAGTTTCCCGAAAGCCTGAATAGCGGGTAGGGATTTTTCAAAAGCAGCAGCTTCACCACCAATCATTACGGTTAATGTGCCATTTTCCGCACCAATAGTTTGCCCGCTCACCGGTGCATCCAGAAAATCTACATCCCATGCTTTTAACTGCTGGCTGAGCTTTTTTGCCGATTCGGGAACACCACTGGTGCAATCGACCCATACCGCACCCGATTTAATCTGAACCGTTGCAATAAGATCTTCAACTTCCTTGCTCGTTGGCAGGCAAGAAAAAATGATATCGGCCTGAACCGCTTGCTCAAGTTCTACAGCTTGGGTGCCATATTCAGTTGCATGCTGTTTGGCTTTTCCGAAATTACGGTTCCATACATAGACCGTATCAAAATGTTGAGGTAAATGTGCTGCCATACGGTAACCCATTGCGCCTAAGCCGATAAATGCAACTGACTGAATCATGATGTTTCCTTTATATTTTGCTCGATCTCTGTTTTAGCCAGGTGGTCATGAAAGGCCAGAACTCGTTGGCACTGGACTGGCTAGACATGAGTCCCAAATGACCACCCGGGATAAGAGTAAACGTGACATCCTGACTATTTGTCAATTCAATTAAAGGTTTAACGGCCTCTTTGGAAACAATCCGATCGCTACGACCCGCGCCTACCAGTAAAGAGCAGGCTATATGTTTTAATTCGATATGCTTATCCTGTAATCTGATAACACCGTTTTTGAGCGGATTTTGTAGCCAGACATTAAAAATCATGTCCTGATTGATACCGCCTGGATAGTCAATCATCTGGTTCAGGAAATTACCCATGGTGGCGTGTTCATATAAGGCTTGCAGGTTATCGAGGTTTGCTAGAAGCTGTTTCTGGCTTTGTATCCATCCCACAGGATCAATCATTTTAAAACCGAGTGAATTTAGTATGCCTGGGCTATGAATCAGATGCTTGGGTACAGTTCCTGAGTAAATCTTGTTTTGTAGGACCTTGTTTTTGGCAATCAGCTGATTGACCTTTTGAAAAAGTTTGCCGGTACGGCCTGATGCATGACTGTCCACCGGACTGCCTAATACAATTAAATTTTTAACATGGTTTGGTTTTTGCAATGCGCAATACAACATGACAAATACACCGGCCATACTCCAGCCATGCAGTGAAATTTCATCACTATGCGAGTGAGTTCGGATCTGGTCTATACAATGCGGAATGGCATCATCAATAAATGACATGAAATTGAGGAAACGATCTCGATAGCTATATCGACCCCATTCGATTAAATAGACATCAAAGCCACTATGTTGAAAGTGTTTTACCAATGAACGGTAGGGATACAGGTCGTAAATGGCCATGTTGATTGCAAGGGGAGCAACAAAAACCAGGGGTTCTTTATATTGCTTATCTGCTGAGGCGTAATAGCGCACTCGGGTCTGTTTGTACTCTGCAATGACTTCATAGGGAGTGGCTTGCGATAAAACCAGTGATTTTGAGTTAAATAAAGTCTTTGACAGGTTTTTGAGTTTGCTTTTATGTTTGGCAATTTTATTTTTAACTTGAATCATTGCTGGGGATGCTGACATATGGGGGATTGATCGAAGTGTAGGCGATATTTATGCATTATACCTTGACCTTAAATGCCATAGACGCTCAAAATGTTGGCAATTATTAGCAATACAGTCCAGGACTGGGTAATACAAATGAGCCAACAAGACGACATTGAATACCAATTAGATACCTTAGCCATTCGTACAGGTCATACACGCAGTTTTGAAGGCGAGCATGGTGAGCCAATTTTTCTCACTTCATCATTCGTCTATGAAAATGCAGCAGAAGCCGCAGCTAAGTTTTCTGGTCAGGAACCTGGTAACATTTATTCGCGCTTTACCAACCCGACAGTTGCGATGTTTGAAAAGCGCCTTGCCGCATTAGATGGTGCGGAACGTGCTGTTGCAACCAGTACTGGCATGGCAGCCATCATGGCTGTGGCTATGTCTTATTTGAAACTGGGCGATCACGTCATCTGTTCACGTGCGGTGTTTGGTTCAACGGTTTCTCTTTTTGAAAAATACGTGGCTAAATTTGGTATAGCAGTCGATTTTGTTGATTTAACCGATCTTGATGCGTGGAAAAATGCAATCAAGCCTGAAACCAAATTACTGTTTGTTGAATCTCCGTCCAATCCACTGGCTGAAATTGCCGATATTCAGGCCTTGGCGGATCTGGCTCATGCCAATGGTGCATTACTGGCGATTGATAACAGCTTCTGTACGCCGGCATTGCAACAGCCAATTAAATTAGGGGCTGACCTGGTTGTCTATTCAGCAACCAAATATCTGGATGGTCAAGGTCGCGCATTAGGTGGTGCTGTGGTAGGTAATCACAAATTGCTTGAAGAAGTATTTGGTTATGTTCGCACCACTGGCCCGTCAATGAGCCCATTTAATGCCTGGGTTTTTTTGAAAGGTCTGGAAACTCTGCGTTTACGTATGCGTGAACATTCAGCAAATGCACAAAAACTGGCTGAATTCTTAAATCAGCACGACAAAGTAGAAAAAGTATATTACGCTGGTTTGCCTTCACATATCGGTCATGAGCTTGCAGCTAAACAGCAAAGCGGTTTTGGTGGTATTGTGTCCTTTGAAGTCAAAGGTGGGCGTGAAGGGGCTTGGAAAGTTATCGACAATACCCAGTTTATTTCCATTACCGGTAACCTGGGCGATGTGAAATCAACTATTACTCATCCAGCAACCACTACTCACGGTAAGCTTTCACCAGAAGCCAAAGAAGCTGCAGGGATTCGTGAAGGATTAATCCGTGTATCTGTTGGTTTGGAAGATATTGATGATATTATTCGCGACATTAGTCGTGGTTTAGATTTAATTTAATTTTTTATCTTATTTTTAAGTTTTGTGTTCGGAGTATTTTATGAACATTAACATGTTGATGCAGCAAGCACAGCGTATGCAAAAAGATATGGAAGCCAATGTTAAAAAGGCCAAAGAACAGCTTGCGCAAACTGAAGTTCATGCTGAAGCAGGCGGCGGTCTGGTTAAAGTCACCATGACTTGCCGTAACGTGGTAAAACGTATCGAAATCAGCCCTGAATTGCTGCAAGATGATGCTGACATGATTGAAGATTTAATCGCGGCTGCAATGAATGATGCTGCACGTCAGGCTGAAGCGATTTCTGAGGAAAAAATGAAAGCGGCAAATTCTGGTATGGGCTTGCCACCAGGTCTTTCAGGTTTATTCTAAGGAATACGTCCAGTGTTTAGTGATCGATTTGATCAACTGGTTCAAGCCTTACGGATTTTGCCAAGTGTTGGGCCGAAATCGGCTCAGCGCATGGCATTACACCTGATCATGAAAAACAGGGAAGGTGCAGTCGGGCTGGCACATGCTTTAAATGAAGCAGCTACCTATATTCAGGAATGTAGCGTTTGTCATTCGCTCACTGAAAATGAAGTCTGCGATATCTGTCTTTCGCATGAACGTGATGATCAGCTGCTCTGTGTGGTGGAATCACCAGCAGATGTGATGGCGATTGAACAAAGTGGCAGTTTTCGGGGTAAATACCATGTGCTGGGTGGACATTTGTCTCCACTGGACGGAATTGGGCCGGAAGAAATCGGGATTCCCTATCTGATTCAGCGCCTGAGTCAGGGCACGGTTTCAGAAGTTATATTGGCAACCAATGCTACTGTAGAAGGTCAGGCGACAGCACATTATCTGGTTGAAGCAACCAAGCATTTACCGATTCAAATGACTCGGATTGCTCAAGGTGTTCCTCAAGGGGGAGAACTTGAATATGTGGATAGTCATACTTTAAGTCAGGCGGTGCATAATCGTATGCGTATGAAATAAGTACCCAGGTGCTTATTTCATTATTTTTGACAAGAATAAGAACTGGGTGGCATTTACGAGAAAAATAGTCTTAAACTTATACAAAAAAAATATAAAAAAATGTTGATTTTTTATTTAAATATTAAAATATGGTGAATATATACGCTAGATGTAGATTTTGTTATATCTAAATGTTATATATCGGTTAATATACTTTTCAAGAGAATCTGCTTTTAGACTCGGTAATATGTTTCAGTTCATTCATCAACAAAAAGATTTAGAAGATATTCTGCACTTGATGGGGCAGACATCCATTTATGGATTGGATACCGAATTCATCAAGGTGGATACTCTTTGGCCTAAACTCGGTGTATTTCAAATTAATGTTGCGGATCGGGTTTTTTTACTTGATGGCACAAGTTTAGACCTGTCGGCATTCTGGAAAAAATTGTTTCAGGCCCAGCAGAATATTTTCCATGCCTGCAGTGAAGATATTGATTTAATTTATCATTACTCACAGCAAAAAAGCCTAAGCAATGTTTTTGATACCCAGATTGGCATGTCTTTTTTAGGTCATGGGCTACAGGTAAGCTATCAAAATGCGTTAAAGCACATGCTGGATGTGGACATTGATAAAGACCAGACCCGATCTGACTGGTTGGCGCGTCCGTTAAGCTCTGAGCAACTCACCTATGCGGCGAATGACGTACTATATCTGATGAATCTATCGAATAAGATCCAGCAGGAATTAGGCGATAAGCACTTACTGGATTTTGCCCTGGAAGATTGCCGTCATCTGACCCATGAAATTGGTCAGGAAACACCTCTAGAGTTGCTTTATCACGATATTGGAAACTACCGGCATTCACGCCGTCAATTGATGCAGTTGCAACAACTGGCTGTGTGGCGCGAACAGATGGTCAAAGCCTTGAATTATCCTCGCAGCTTTATTCTGAAAAATTCCACCCTGATTGATCTGGTGGAAAAAAATCCGCGTAATCATTTCCAGTTGTCTAGTATTAAAGATATTCGTCAAAATATTGTGCGTGAGTATGGTAAAACCATTCTGGACCTACTTAAGTTTTTGCCTGAACAGGCAGAATGGCCACTGCGTATGGCACGTCCAATTCGTCACTCATCCAAAGAAATTGGTGAAAGAGTGGAGAATGTCATTCAGGCCGTGGTGCAGGAAACTACGGTACCTAAAGAAGTATTGATGCGTAAAAAATGGCTCAATGCACTATATCAGCATGTGGTATTTCATAATGATGAACAGGATTTGCCCGCTTATCTGCTTGGTTGGCGCTATGATGTTCTGACCAAGCCACTGATTGATGTGTTACATGCAGATGAAAGTTATCTGTCTACGCAAATGAAAGTGATGGATTAATTTTTAACCATTTTGTTCAAAGAATTAACATTTACACACAATCACGACTGATGCGTTAATAATCACTAATGTATCGGTCTTTTTTTTAATGTATGCTTTGTGCTGAGTTTTATGAGTCCTGTTTCAACTATGCACTGTTCAATTTTTAAATCTAGCAAAAAAGACGAAATGTATCTTTACATCGCCCGTTCAGAAACTTCTGAGAATGAAGCTGAGGCAGTAAATCCGCTGGAAATCTTGCCAGAAGCGATGCGTGTTGCATTTGGTCGTGCAACTTTTGTTATGGATTTGGAGTTAACCGAAAGCCGTAAACTGGCGCGTGTCAATGTATTACATGTGATTGACTCTATTGAAACCAAAGGTTTCTTTATTCAAGTCCCTCCAGAAGGATTAATCAATCCGAATGCGGTTGCACCCGAAGGGCTGCGTGGCGCTTAAAGGCTAATCAGGAGTTGTAACGATGAATAGTTTTTTTTCACTACTAGATTCAATTCCTGAAGATAGCATTGCCGTCACGGTATATCTGCTAGGAAGCGTGATTATTCTTTGGGCCTGGTATGTTATTGCAAAACGTTTGCCTAAGCCGCTAGGTGGAATGACATGGCTCATCGGCTTTGCCATTTTACTAACGCCGACAGTTTCTGAAGGAAATAATGCTGCTATCGCTCCGGCTTTTTTTGGACTGCTATTTGGTCTTTTAACCAAAGAAAAAGCTTTGGTCTGGACCAATGCTTCTCTCATTCTCTTTGTGATCGGGCTTGGCCTGATCATTGGCGCTTTATGGTCAAAATATATGGCCAACAAAGCAAAGTTTGTCGCAAACAACAATAGTTCACCACTTTAAATAAAACAATAAGGTTAAATCATGTCTGTGGATACTCAACAATTTCTTGGTACAGATCAGTACATTGCGACTGATAGTTTAAAACTTGCCGTTAAAGCGGCACGTAGCTTGCAAAAGCCGCTTTTGGTTAAAGGTGAGCCGGGCACAGGTAAAACCCTACTTGCCGAACAAGTCGCAGAAAGCTTGGGACTGAAGCTGCTGACCTGGCATATCAAGTCCACCACGAAAGCCCAGCAAGGCCTGTATGAATACGATGCTGTATCCCGTTTGCGTGATAGCCAGTTAGGTGATGATCGTGTTTATGATATTAAAAACTACATCAAGCCTGGAAAATTGTGGGAAGCGTTCACCAGTGAACAACGCTGTGTCTTGTTGATTGATGAAATTGATAAAGCAGACATCGAGTTTCCGAATGACTTATTGCATGAACTCGACAAAATGTCGTTTTTTGTTTATGAAACAGGGGAAACCATCACGGCGACACAGCGTCCTATCGTGATTATTACTTCAAATAATGAAAAAGAACTGCCAGATGCATTCTTGCGCCGCTGTTTCTTCCATTATATTGAATTCCCTGATGAAGCGACCATGCGTGAAATTATTGACGTGCATTTCCCGCAAGTGTCTGCAGCTTTGGTCAATGAAGCTTTACAGGTCTTCTTCAAGCTTCGCCAGATTCCAGGCTTAAAGAAACCACCATCCACCTCTGAGTTGATTGACTGGTTAAGCTTGCTGATGGCAGATGACATGCCTGAAGATATTTTACGCAAGCATGACAAATCCAAGGCGATTCCCCCCCTATATGGTGCATTGATTAAAAACGAGCAAGATGTCCAGTTGCTTGAACGTTTAGCCTTTATGTCGCGTCGCTAAGGGAGAAACACGCATGTTTGTGCGATTGTTTTATACCTTACGCAAATACGGTGTGCCAGTATCAACCCGTGAACTGATTGATCTGAATGAAGCTGTAGCTTCAGGCTTGGTGTTTGCCAATCAGGAAGAGTTCTATGAACTCGCAAAAACGGTTATGGTTAAAGATGAGCGTTTCTTTGACAAGTTTGACCGAGCCATGAAAGATTACTTTGATGGCATCTCCACTTTTGATCTGGATGATTTGCTTAATCAGGTGCATAAGTTACCAAAAGACTGGTTTGATCTGGAACTTCTGGAAAAGCATCTCACGCCTGAGCAGCGGGAAGAACTGAAAAAAGCCGGCTCACTGGAAGAGCTGATGAAGATGCTGGAAGAGCGTCTTCGTGAGCAGCACAAGAAGCATCAAGGCGGTAACAAGATGATTGGTACCGGTGGCACTTCATCCTTTGGGGCGTATGGTGATCATCCTGAAGGTGTGCGTATTGGTGGGCCGGGACGTAAACGTTCTGCGGTTAAGGTTTGGGAACAGCGTAAATACCAAAACCTGGATGATGAACAGATTTTAGGTACACGGCAAATGCAAATGGCACTCCGCCGTTTACGCAAGTTTGCCCGTCAAGGCGCAGCTGAAGAGCTTGATATTAACAGCACGATTCGTGAAACCGCCAAGCAAGGGATTTTAGATGTACAGCTGGTTCCGGAACGTCGCAACCGTATTAAAGTGCTGATGTTGTTCGATGTTGGTGGGTCGATGGACTCGTATATCGCTGAATGTGAAAAACTGTTCAGCGCGGCCAAAACCGAATTTAAAACTTTAGAATATTTTTATTTTCATAACTGTTTGTATGACTATGTCTGGAAAGACAATATCCGCCGTTCTAATACCCGCATGAATACCTGGGATTTATTCAATACTTATGGGCGCGACTATCGGGTAATTGTGGTAGGGGATGCCAGTATGGCACCTTATGAGCTGAACTCAGTGGGTGGTTCTGTTGAATATATGAATGATGAAGCAGGTAATGTCTGGTTACAGCGTTTACGTCAACATTTTGAAAAGACGGCCTGGCTTAATCCAGAACAAGACAGTTATTGGCATTACACCCATACCATTGGTCAGATCAAACAAATCTTTGAAGATCATATGTATCCCATGACCTTAAAGGGCGTGGAAGACATGACAAAATATTTGGCTCGTTAAACGCATTGAAATTAAATGCGTTCTTTTTAAATGAAGGAATTGAAAATGGATCATCAAATTAATGGCATCCCATTACCCAATGAAGAAGGTTTCTTTGGACAATATGGTGGTCAGTTTATTCCGCCTCATTTAAAAGAAGCGATGGATGAAATTAATGTCGCGTATGAGCAAATTCGCCATACTGCAGAATTCCAGAATGAACTAGCCGATTTATTTGCCAACTATGTGGGTCGTCCAAGTCCGCTGTTTCATGCCAAGCGTTTGTCTGACCAATTGGGTGGAGCGCAAATTTACCTGAAACGTGAAGATTTAAACCATACTGGTGCACATAAGATTAACCATTGCCTAGGCGAAGCTTTACTTGCCAAATACATGGGTAAGAAAAAAGTCATTGCTGAAACCGGTGCAGGCCAGCATGGTGTAGCTCTTGCAACTGCATGTGCCTTAGTCGGTATTCCATGTGAAATTCATATGGGACAGGTAGATATTGAAAAAGAACATCCGAACGTGGTGAAGATGAAGATCTTGGGTGCCAACCTGATTTCTGTTACCCGTGGTACGGCAACATTAAAAGATGCGGTAGACAGCGCGTTTGAAGAATATCTCAAAGATCCGAAAAACTTTATTTATGCGATTGGTTCAGTGGTTGGTCCACATCCATTCCCGAAAATGGTGCGTGACTTTCAGGCAATTATTGGTGATGAAATTAAAGTTCAGACCAATGACCGTTTTGGTTCAAACCCGGATTATATCGTAGCTTGTGTTGGTGGTGGCTCGAATGCCATGGGTGCCTTTTCTGCATTTTTAAACGATGCCGATGTAAAACTTGTTGGGGTGGAACCAGCAGGCCATGGTCTGGATACTACGATGCACTCAGCTACCCTGACTTTGGGTAAACCGAGCCAGCTTCACGGAATGGCATGTTATGTCCTTGAAGATGAACAAGGTGAGCCTTTGCCGGTACACTCGATTGCTTCAGGTCTGGATTATCCGGGCGTAGGTCCACAGCACAGCTTGTTGAAAGACTTGGGTCGTGTGGAATATACCACAGCAACAGACCAGGAATGCCTGGATGCTTTTATGACACTTTCACGTGTAGAGGGAATTGTTCCTGCACTTGAAAGTTCTCATGCAGTCGCCTGGGCTTTGCGTGAAGCACCCAAAATGGCAAAAGATGTGAAAATTGTCGTGAATGTTTCGGGTCGTGGCGATAAAGACTCGGATTATGTGGCAGAAAAATTAGGCTTGAACTAATTATAAAATCTCTCTCTTACATCATATGTGCTCATTTTTTTAAAGAAGGTTTCTTTTTCCATCTTTATAAGAGATAGCTAAAGTCTCTCTTTATGAAAGGGAGCTTTAAAGGGATTAAAAAAACCTCTCATTTCGAGAGGTTTTTTAATGTGCTTGAAATCTTAACTGGCGATATATTGCTGCAATTGATCGATGAGTTTGCGCTGATCTTCCATTACGGCTTTGACCAAATCACCAATCGAGATTAACCCTACCAGTTTTGAATTTTCAACTACAGGAAGATGACGTAAATGGCGATCAGTCATTAAACTTAAACAGTCTTCAACACTGGTGGATTTAGTCACGGTCAGTACTTTAGTAGTCATGATTTCACCGACTGTCGTTTCTTTAGAGGTCCGTTCCATCAACGTCACTTTACGCATGTAATCACGTTCAGAAAGAATACCGACCACTTTCTCTTGATCAGTCACGACCAGTGCACCAATGCCTTTATCTGCCATAAGCGAAATTGCTTCAAGTACCGTTGATTCTGGATCAATCGTAAAAATGGTTTTATCAATTTTATCGTGAATAACTTGTGCAACATTAGTCATTTATTATCATCCTTTTTGTTCCTTATTTGACATTAAACTTAGCGCGAAATCAGAAAAATGCAAATACTTTTCAGGTCATTAATAAAAATTTACATTTCTCTGAATTTCACTTTTAATATTTGCCGCAAACCCTCAAGCAGATTGTAAAGATTCAGCAAAAAAGAAATGCCGCATCTGTTGTGTGGTCAATTTAAATTTTTGGCTAGATGAATTACAAAGTGCAGGGGTAACATTTAAACGAGTGAGTGTTGGTAACAGCAAGTCCTGAAAATCCGCTGAAGTAATTTTACGCGGCATATAATTTGGCCAATGATGTTCGGCATATTTTTGTGCCTGTAGGCCGTTTAGCCAAAAGGGAAAAATAAAATCTTCATGATCAGACATCATGGCCCAACCCTGCTGATGATATAAACCCCACAGTACACCACAATACATCATAGATTTTAAAATCGTGATCTTAAAAAATAAGTCTTTAGGAATAGGCTGTAATGAATTAATTTGATTCATACCCGAATACATGTAGTGAATTCAGCAGTTATTGTAAGGAATGAAGATGAAAGTTCAGTGTAAGCTTTGAGAAACTATGTAAATAAATATGTATTTAGAAAGAGAAGGCATTAAAAAACGCCACCTTGGTGACGTTTTATTAGGCTTGCATCGTGGCCAGCTTCTGCCAATATTGTGCTTTGAGTGAGTCGCGTTCTACTCGGAAACCTTGATAATAAAGTTCTGCTAAAAATAAGGCAGCCTTACCATGTCCGGCACGAGCCACTTCTTCCAGTTTTTGAACTGCATCTGCAAAATTCATTTGAGACTGAATTGTATTGACTGCATCTGCATATGCATGTTCTAAGTCTTGATGAGAGATTTGTTGAATCATATTAAACTCCTTATTGTAATTATGATTGCTAGATAGACTAATAAGTTTGTCTTGATACCAATTTAACTAGCTATTGTTAAATTAATATTACATCGCACCTAAATTGTCAAACAATATCTATGGGCTATATTATTAAATTCAAGGTTACATGATTAAACAATATACAAAATGATTTTTGCTTAGTATGTTAATGAGAGTTTGAAAATATAAGGAGAATAATATGACAAAAACATTAGATGGTTTTACATTCGATTTGCCTCCTACTGTAGATCAAATCATTGAACTTGCACATCAGCATCGTAAAAATTTAGATGAAGCCATTTTCCATCAGGAAATTCACTTGGGTAATTATTGTTTGGCACAGCGTAAAAGAGTTTATGATTTTACTCGCCAGCTTGATATACAGCAACGTGAGGATTTTTATAGTATCTATAATGGTGAGTTGCTGCGCATAGCTGATGATGATGAACTGCATCCCGTGCATGCTGAAAGAGGAGTGGGGGCTTTTGCAATTCTAGTGGTATTAGTGATTATCGCACTGGTGCTTTACTTTGCAGTAATCCGGAATGTCATTGTCTAATCGCTGAATTGATTTGCTTGATTTCTGTGGTAAATATGGCGAAATTGAGCAAATCTGCTTGTACTTCTTTATGCTGCATCCTACACTACCTTGAATTCGAGGTAGGTTATGCATAGCGCTGTACAGAAAATTGTTCAATTAAAATCTCAAATAAAGCTGGAAGATATTTATAACGGATTTGTCGTTACAATCATTGCCATTATTCTGATTCTTGCTTTTATTGCCCTGCATCGTCCCATTACTGTTAAACAATTTGAAAATGTAGTACAACTTTCAGCTCAAGCCAATTATCCGGCGACCCAAGAAATGGCCCTGCTCTTGATACAGCAACCTCAGATTCCTTATGCACAATATTTCAAATTGATGCAAGCGCATCATCTGGAGATGACACAGGCTCATCAGTTACCTCCTTTGCAGGCGGAGCAATAATTGTTTTAGGGATTGGCTCAACCGAAGGCGTGTTTGAGTGAACTTGGGGACTTAAATCTTGTTTAAGTGTTGTCTCCAGCGCGGCTTTGTCTAATTTATCATTGACCACAATAATAGTGAGGCATTCAGGATGCAGATGTTTTTGAAGGGCATTCTGAACATCTTGCAAGGTAATTTTTTCTAATAATTTGGGATAATTGCTCAGGTAGTCAGCGGGCTGATTGTAAAATCCTAGCGAACCTAACTGTGCATTGATACTGGCATTACTACTATAATTATTTGGAAAAGCGCGTAACATCCCGGCCTTGGTTTCTTCCAGCTGTTTTGGGTTAATAGGTTGGCTGACAAAATTGATCAAGGTCTGATGAGCAACCTGTATGCTGTCGAGCAACTGGTCTTGTCGGGTGGAATAACTAAAACTAAAAGTTCCGGGAGCCTGACTAAATGAAAATGAACTATAAGCTCCATAGGTAAAACCGCGCTTAACCCGTAGTTCTTTCATTAAGATAGAATTAAAACCACTTCGCCCAAACATCTGGTTGGCCACTTCTAGGGCGAGTCGATCCGGATCAAAATGTGTAGGGCCCAGTTGTCCCATCATCACATGTGCCTGACTGGAGTTAAACTTGATATGGCGAATATCAAAACCTGAGTTATCGACTGGTTGAGCTAGAGGTCTAGCTTTTTCTCCGTGTTTTATGTTCAGCAAGTTGCTGTGCCTGTTTGGGACTGAGTTGACCGGTAATGGCAATATTCAGGTTCTGTGCTACCAAAAATTGTTCCTTAAACTGCTGTAATTGTGCCGGTGTGATTTTGCTAATACTGCGCTGAGTCCCGGTAATGGGTTCGGCATAGGCATGTTTTCCATATAAAGCACGGTAAAACAGGATATTCATCATGCGGCCAGGGCTTTCCTGGATCTGTTTCTGGCCTACTTGAGTATTGCTTAATACCAGATTGATACTGGATTTTTTAAAGGTGGAATGGTTGAGTACTTCCAGCAGCATGGCTATAGCCGGTTCAAGTTTTTTAGGCTCAGACAATACCCGTAATTTTACAATAAACATGTCCCGATACGCCTGAGCACTAAATCGTGCCCCTACATTTTCAAAAATATGGGCAATTTCATTGGCCGTATATTTTTCTGTTCCTTCATCAATTAATTTTGCTGCCATATTAGCAATACCAAATAAACCTGGTGCGATTTCTTCATCCCGGGCCGAGCCTGCATTAAAGGTCAGCTGAATATCAACCATAGGTAAATCCTGTGATTCTACAAATAGCGTACGAATTTGATATCTGTTTTTTAGCTCATGCACATAGGGGGCGTGGAATTGATTTTGTGGATGGGTGATTTTCAAGCTTTGTAACAGGGGGATTGATTTCAGCTGTGTTGAATAGTCATCGGGGAGAGTATTTAAATCAATTTCAGCACTTGCCGCTTGAACCCAGATCATCATAGAAACAAAGATAAGGCGAGAATGCAGCTTGAACATAGCAAATTCCACTATTGGGTTTTATTTTCAGGAAAAAGGTATAAGGTGCTCAAATTGTCACGGCTGAAATAAATATTCGCTATGCGTTGTATATCTTGCGGAGTGACAGTTTCAAAATGTTTGGGCAGTTCATCCATCAAGCGAAAACTTAAACCGTTAATCTCCAGATTGCCGATCATCTGGGCTTGTCCGGCAATGTCATCCTGACTATAGACTAAATTGGAGACATATCTAGCTGTCACTCGCTTGATTTCTGTGGGTTTGACCAGCTCCGTTTTGAGCAGCTCAATTTCAGCTTGAATGGCTTGTTCTGCCTCTGGCAAACTCAATCCGTCTATAGGCAAGGCTGAAATACTCAATAAGCTATCTCCGCGGCTATAAGGATCGTAAGATACACTGACCGAGGTTAATATTTTTT
This sequence comes from Acinetobacter sp. YH01018, assembly GCF_013420295.1. NCBI lineage: Bacteria > Pseudomonadati > Pseudomonadota > Gammaproteobacteria > Moraxellales > Moraxellaceae > Acinetobacter > Acinetobacter sp. YH01018. Next base: position 5,244 of record NZ_VOYL01000009.1, on the reverse strand, counting down.
TGTCCCGCACCAGATTATCTTGCAGTCGTGAAGAAATTCCACTGTCCAAGATGTTCTTGATGATGGTTAAGGCATAAGCATCTTGCGGATTTTTGGCTGTGACCAGTGAGCGCACGTTCCAGGTCATAAACAGGTTGGGTACTTTCACAGGAAAATTCAATTCCATATGGCGATAACCGATATGGTCAAATTCTAATACGTCATTGCGTGGCGGGGTTTTTCTGACAGGGATATCGGCAAAATACTTTTGTACTTGCAGCAAGGTTTGTTCAGTGTCGACATCACCGACAATCACAAGGAGGGCATTATTGGGGCTATACCAGTCACGATACCATTTTTTGATATCTTCAAGCTGGATGTTTTGCAGATTTTTCATGTGGCCAATCACCGGTTGGCGATAATGGCTGGTTGGATAGGTGATCCATTTAAAACGTTCGAAAGCTAAAGATCTAGTGTACGTAAGCGCCGTTCTTCCATCACCACTTTAATTTCAGGGTCAAAATCCTGCTGGCGTAACAGCAAATTGCTCATCCGGTCTGCTTCAAGTTCTAAAGCCAGGGGTAAATAGGTTTTAGGGTAAAGCTGGTAATAATTGGTGTAATTGGTAAAAGTTGAAGCATTGATGCGTCCACCATACATACGGCTTAAGCGGGTAAATTCATCATCGGGAACTTTTTGCATACCTTTAAACATCATATGTTCCAGTACATGCGAAATGCCTAATAAGTTCCCCGATTCATCGCTGCTGCCTACCCGGTACCAGATTTGCGTCATGACCATAGGAGAACGGTGATCTTTCCGAATAATTACTTTTAAACCATTTTTGAGTGTAGTTTCAAAGGTCGTAGGTGTCAGTTTACTGCGAGTCTCTGCATGTACCCAGCCACTTTGAAGCATCAATAAAGCCAATGTGAGCGTTAAAACTGGATTTTTAAAAAAAGACGGCTTTAAAAAAAGTGGGTAGCTGCTTTCGAGCACAAGCTTTACCCCCAGTCATAAATTATATTTATGATCATTTTCAGAAACTTTTGCTTGAAAGCAAAGGTTAAGTTGTTGGTTTTTGGTGTGTTCAGTGTCTATTGGAAAACGCAGGACAAAACTATGCTAGAATCCTTGTTTTTTAACGCTATGCTTTTCAAGGATTCGGCATGCAACAGCAATCTAATGGGCAAAATAAATTTTTGATTGATGCTGATATCGGGGATGACGATGTCACTTTACCGAATTTACCCGCGGTAAATATCCCTATTGTTGAAACTCAAAATAAACAAGCTACTGTTTCTGCGCCTGTAGCCACAGAAACCGAGCAAACAGAAATAGAGCAAGGCGCTACGTCTAAAGGTGGCTTTTTTAGCCGCATGAAAGAAGGCTTGACCAAAACCCGTAAAAACCTTGCCGATGGTATGGTCAACATTCTCATTGGTGGTAAAGAAATCGATGATGAATTGCTGGAAGAAGTGGAAGAGCAATTACTGGTTGCAGATATTGGTGTAGATGCAACCAAAACCATTATTGCTAACTTAACAGAGCGTACTGCGCGTGGTGATCTGATTTATTCACATTCGCTTTATAAAGCGTTGCAAGAAGAATTGGTGGCATTGCTTGCTCCGCGTGTTAAGCCTTTACATATTGATCCAAATAAAAAACCATTTGTGATTTTGGTGGTAGGGGTTAATGGCGTGGGTAAAACCACTACGATTGGTAAGTTGGCAAAACGTTTGCAAGGCGAAGGCAAAAAAGTCATGCTGGCTGCGGGCGATACCTTCCGTGCTGCAGCAACAGAACAATTACAAATTTGGGGCGAACGCAACAATATTTCAGTGGTTGCACAGGGTCATGGTGCAGACAGTGCATCCGTCATTTTTGATGCTTTTGAAAGTGCACGTGCCAAAGGCGTGGATGTGCTGATTGCTGATACTGCGGGTCGTTTGCATAACAAAGGTCATTTAATGCAAGAGTTGACCAAAGTAAAACGCGTGATGCAAAAAATTGATGCGACAGCACCGCATGAAATTATGCTGGTGGTGGATGCGGGTACTGGTCAAAATGCAATTAATCAGGTTGAAATGTTTGATGAAGCTGTTGGCTTGACAGGACTCACCATTACCAAGCTCGATGGCACGGCTAAAGGCGGGGTGCTATTTAATATTGCCAGCCGTACCCATGTACCTATCCGCTTTATTGGTGTGGGCGAGAAAATTGATGATTTACGTCCATTCTCGGCAAAAGCATTTGTTGCTGCACTCTTTGAAACTGAAAAGTAAAATGCGTTATATTTCACACAAACTCCGCTAAATGCGGAGTTTGTTATTTTAGTAGTAATTGTTTGATTTAAAAAACAACATTTAAAAATCCATGATCCAAAGAACTCTCTTATAAAACCGTTAGAATATGAAAAAATCTTAAAAGCTTTAGCATTCTTATTGGGGAGTACTGTTGTGGCATTATTAGAGAAAATTGGTCATGTCCTTACCACAGATATCACCAAAGAATTAAAATTTAAAAAAAGAGCTGTTGAAGAGGTGAATGAATTAACATTTGTTGATCAATTAAAAAAACGTCGCAGTATTTATGTTCTAGGAAGAAAGGTTCATTTTAGCCAGGCCTATTTGGCAGAGTTGATTCAAGAGGCTGTGCGAAGCTGCCCATCTGCATTAAATTGTCAAAGTTCTAGAATTGTGGTGTTGTTTGGTGATTCCCATAAGCAATTTTGGGAAATTGTCAAAGAAGTGCAACGTAAACTAGTCGCCGTACATGTATTCGCCGGTACAGCAATGAAAATAGATCAATGCATGGCAGGGTATGGAACGGTACTGTTCTATGAAGATCAGAACATTATTCAAAAATTGCAAAAGAAAATTCCTTTTAATGCTGATGATTTTCCAATCTGGTCAGAACAGACATCGGGTATGGCGCAATATGCAGTATGGACAGCCTTGGCTGATTCAGGCATCGGTGCCTGTTTGCAGCATTATAATCCGAGTATAGATACGGCAGTTGCGGAACATTTTCACATTAATGAATCTTGGTTGCTGCGAGCACAGCTGGTTTTTGGTTCCATTGAACAAGAGGTAGAGATTAAAAAAGAACCTCAAAATGCTGAACGATTTAGAATTCTGAATTAATCTGATCGTGATATCAATAAAGCATTTTTTATAGGTGCTTTATTGTTTTATATCGGTTGAAAATCAACTATAAAACTATTCTATAAATAAAACACAATGTCACTTTTTTAATTGCGGAATACTTCTAAAATTAACATAAGATCAATATATTCTAATTACGGTTATTAAAATTCCAAGAAGGTGAGCCATGTCATTTTTAGCCCATATGAAACAACGCCGTACTATTTATGCAATTGGTCAAAACGTTCCGATCGCAGCTGATCAAATCGAAGAGATTATTAAAGAGGTAGTACGAAATAGCCCTTCTGCTTTCAATTCACAAACTTCACGTATCGTGACTCTATATGGAGAATCACATGCGAAATTCTGGAGTATCGTACGTGAAACATTACGTAAAATTGTGCCAGAAGATTCATTTGCAAGTACTAATGCAAAAATTAACAGTTTTGCAGCCGGTTATGGCACGGTACTGTTTTTTGAAGATCAGGATGCGGTAAAATCTCTCCAAGAACAATTCCCCTTATATGCTGAGCATTTTCCAGCATGGTCAGAGCATTCGACTGGCATTGCACAGTTTGCTGTATGGGCATCATTGGCAGAACAGCATATTGGTGCTTCCTTGCAGCATTACAATCCCGTGATTGATGATGAAGTGGCAGCCACCTTCGATATCCCTGAAAACTGGAAATTACGTGCCGAATTGGTGTTTGGTTCAATTGAAGTACCAGCGGGAGAAAAAACATTTCTTGATGATAGTATCCGTTTCAAAAGATTTGACTGATCAATGTTTTACTTAAGTCAAGTTAAGAGAGTGCTGAAATGGCACTCTTTTTATTGATAAAGTGAATGATAGATAAATCAATTAAGCTGCAAAGCTTATCTCAACAAAGTCTTGAAAATACAGCTGTATTAAAAATAGCATTGTCATAAAATTGTCATTTGTTAATTGCATAGTGCAATTTATTTTTAATATTCAAAGAAGAGATAGTGGGATGAGCCTAAAATTAACTTTTGCTGCAGCTGCATTGATGGTAAGTAGTGCTGCATTTTCAGCCGTTACTATTTCAGCACCAGAAGAAATTAAAATTCTAGCGGTGAATGATCAGGAAGTTAATACGGGATTATTTCGTGCCAAGAACAATCAATACAAAGTTGATGCAGGTATTAGCAATATTAGTATGCGTTACACCCAGTATTTTGAACATTTGAATGGTGAACATGATATTGTGAAATCATCTGTGGTGACTGTCCGCACGCCCATTTTGCAAGATGGTGAAGAATATCGACTGGACCTGATCAATGCGCCAGCAAATTTTGAAGCTGCAAAAAAATATGCTGAACAACCTGTGGTGGCATTGTTTGATAAAAATAATCAGATGCTGGTGCAGCAAGTAGGTGCAAACACAGAACAAAAACCATGGTTAGGACAAGGTATATTTTCAAAAACTACAGATTTGACTCAAAAGAAAACAGCTTTGCAGAATCAGCCAGCACCTATATATACACAAGCAGCCGTGCAATCAAAAATGGTGGCAGCTACTTCTAGTGAGTCGTTAACTTCAGGAGTAACTGCTGATCAGCAACTGATTCAATTATGGCAAAAAGCAAATAAAGCAGAACGTCAGAAGTTTATGTCATGGCTAGCAGAGCATTCCAATTAATAAATCTCAATAAAACCAGTGTAAAGCTGGTTTTATTATTTTGAGAAGGACGAATAAAAATTAAAATGGTAAAAATTATCTAAAAAATGAATGTTGCAATGTGTAAAAAACACTCAAAATAGTCTTTAAATATGCTAAAAATACCTTATTGGGTTAAAAAACAAACACTCGAATGTAAAATTATAGAAAATTCTATAATAGGGGTTGTGTTGATTTAAAAACTCTATAGAATACGCTGCATCCCGACGCGATACAGCAAACGAACTTAGCTGAACAGGTTAAGTTGTTAAATGTTTATTGCGTTATATTTTCTACTGACGAGGTAGGGAATAGATCATTAAGAGATTATGAAGAACAACTTGTGTGGATTTTTACTGGTTGATTGATCGAAATTATTTTCATTGATTGATGGTAGAAATTACTCGAAGTTTATTTGAGAAATATTTGTCAGAAAATTG
>NZ_VOYL01000100.1:0-3187 GCF_013420295.1 Acinetobacter sp. YH01018 | reverse complement strand
AGTTGGGTGTATTTCTTCATTGTGTGCTTTCCAATTGCGAGTTGAAAAAGTCCAATGATTCTACGAATACACCTAACTTTTTCAACTAACTACAAATGTGTCGCACTTGGGATTTGAATCTGCGATTATAATATGCCGATGAGAATCAAAAAATCCAGCCTGTTCATCACAAAATAAACCGGATTGTTTCAAAGTGTTTTTAGGATAGGAAAAAAGGCAATAAAAAAGGCGCATTACGCGCCTTCTTGGGATTGATCAGTAAAGCTCAATCTTATTTATCTTTATTGCCGAATAGCGGGCCCATACCACCGCCACCGAATTGCTTTTGCATATTGCCCAATGAACGCATCATTTTTGCCATACCTGACGGATTGGCAAATTTCTTCATCATTTTCGCCATTTGCGCGTGTTGCTTGATGAGTTTATTCACTTCAGCAACATCCATACCGCAACCTGCTGCAATACGTTTTTTACGACTTGGGTTCATGAGGTCCGGGTTACGACGCTCTTTAATGGTCATCGACTGGATAATCGCTTCCATCTTTTTCACTTGCTTTTCGGGGTTCGCCTGCGCAATCGCATCCTGAATACCCGAGTTGCTCATGCCTGGAAGTTTATCTAGGAAGCCCATCATGCCGCCCATTTTATTCATTTGCTCAAATTGCATCAGCATATCTTCAAAGTTGAAGCTGCCGCCTTTTTGCAATTTTTTCGCCATTTTTTCGGCTTTTTCTTTGTCGATCTTGCGTTCAACTTCTTCGACCAAAGAAAGCACATCACCCATACCCAAGATACGCTGAGCGATACGCTCAGGATGGAATGGCTCAAGTGCATCGAGCTTTTCGCCCATACCCAGGAATTTAATTGGCTTGCCGGTAATTGCACGAACTGAAAGCGCCGCACCACCGCGTGCATCACCATCAGTTTTCGTGAGGATCACACCGGTTAATGGAAGCGCATCATTAAAGGCTTTGGCTGTATTCGCCGCATCCTGACCGGTCATGGCATCGACCACGAACAGGGTTTCAGTCGGCTTGATGGCAGCATGAAGCTCTTTAATTTCGTCCATCATTTCGTCATCGACGTGTAGACGACCTGCGGTATCGACAATCAGCACATCAGCAAACTGGATTTTCGCTTGTTCAATGGCACGGTTGGCAATATCAATTGGTTTTTCATTGGCATTCGATTCAAAGAAAATCGCGCCAACTTCACCCGCTACAGTTTGCAGCTGTTTGATTGCCGCTGGACGATAAACGTCGGCAGAAACCATGGCCACTTTTTTCTTTTGACGCTCTTGCAGGAAACGTGCAAGTTTTGCCGCAGTCGTGGTTTTACCCGCACCTTGCAAACCTGCAAGCAGTACAACCACAGGGGGTTTGGCTGCGAGGTCAAGGCTTTCATTGGCCTCACCCATCATTTTGGTCAGTTCGTCATGTACAATTTTGACGAACGCCTGGCCCGGTGATAACTGAGTCATCACTTCTTGGCCCAATGCCTCTTCCTTAACTTTCGCGATGAACTCACGAGTTACAGGTAACGCCACATCGGCTTCAAGAAGTGCCATACGCACTTCACGTAACGTATCTTTAATATTGTCTTCGGTTAGCTGCCCTGAGCCAGTAACATTTCTTAAACTCTGCGTGAGTCGTTCTGTTAAGGTATCAAACATTGCAAATTCCGCTTAAAATAGCCGTGAGCAAAAAATTGTTTCTTAAAATAGAAAATTTATGCATAGAATGCTATAGGATACTGTAGTTCGCATCGAATTTATATAAATGAATATTCATCATCCTGAAAAAGGTTTGACATGATTAGCCTGCCCTTGGTTTACACGATCTTAGCATTAATCGCTTATACCTCATCTTTCTGGTATCTGTTTATCCACTTAATGTCAAAACGTGATCCAAACCATTGGCTTATTGGGCTGGTACTGGGTTTAGGGGTAATGTTGCACGGGGCTGTGCTGTATAGCGATATGCTGACCCCTTTAGGCATCAATTATGATGTTTTTGTGCTGATGTCATTTACCTCTGGTCTGATGCTGCTGCTCAGCCTGCTGTTTAGTACCTTTCGTCCCATTTTGGCACTGAATTTACTGGGTATCCCTGTTGCTGCAATCGGTCTCATTTTAGGTTTTACCTTAAGCAAGACCAATCAGGTGATTGAACAGCATTCTCTGGGCCTAGACATTCATATTATTTTGTCTTTATCCGCCTATGCGGTTCTGTTGATGGCCACCATTCAAGCCGTGATTTTGTGGTTTCAGAACCGTGAATTAAAGAATAAGACCAAAAGACTGTGGGTTAATTTACTACCTTCATTCCAGGCCATGGAATCCTTGCTGTTTGATTTAATCATTACCGGTTTTATCTTGCTGACTTTAGCGCTTGGTTTTGGTTTCTTTACCATTGAAAATTTCTTTGCCCAGCATTTGGCGCATAAAACGGCGTTTAGTATTATTTCCTGGTTTGTTTATGGCTTTCTGTTGATTGGTCATTATAAATTTGGCTGGCGCGGTCAGAAAGCCATTCGCTTTACTTTGATTGGTTTTATGCTACTGGCGATTGGTTTTATTGGTTCCAAGTTTGTACTGGAAATGATTTTGGGTAAGTAAGACCCTTTTGTTCAGTGTGTCTAATTAAAAATATGGAACATGATAAATCATTAAAAAGGCCCAACCCTTATGGTTTGGACCTTTTTTTCATACGATATATCATTGATTAAAAATAGGCTTTGTTGCACAAACCTATCTGTAAAGGCTTTTTCAGCGATATAATTTTCAAATGAAGAAGCCTACACACAAAATCTACCGCACAACCAATTGGCCCGCATATAACCGAGCACTCATGAGTCGCGGAAATATTGCCCTTTGGTTTGATCCTGCTACGCAATGGTATGCGCCATCAAAAGGCAAACAAGGGCGAAATCAAACCTACTCCGACGCAGCCATCCAATGCTGCTTAATGATTAAATCCTTATTCCGTCTGTCTTTACGTATGGTTACTGGCTTTGTGCAAAGTCTGATTAAACTTTGCGGCTGAGCAGCCCCGAATATCAGGGTGAGTAGACCAAGGGAATTTCACCCTTAGCCCCTCGCAGAACCGGACATGAACCTCTCAGCTCATCCGGCTCCCATTATCCAACCGATGGTAAACATCCCATTTTCCAGTGCACAAAGGCATTT
>NZ_VOYL01000099.1:0-3374 GCF_013420295.1 Acinetobacter sp. YH01018 | reverse complement strand
TCTTGGGTAAGATGAGTGTAGTTCATGATGCAACTTTGACTTTGGTCGGTCGGAAGCAAAATACTAGCTCATCTTGCTTCCTTCCAATAATTTAATCTCTGTTGCACTTCATTTGAGAATCTAAGATTAAAAAAAGGCTGAAAAACCTTGATAAATAAAATACGAACCGACAGTTGCTAACAGGCAGGCAAAACATCTTTTCAGCATGGCTGGCGATAGTTTATGCGCTACTTTTGCACCTAATTTAGCCGTCATAAAACTCATGACACTAATACCAATAAAGGCATAGATATGCACATAGCCAATACTATGCGGTATTTCAGTTTCGGTATTGGAACCAAACCACATAAAGCCTAACGCACCAGCAATAGCAATCGGCAAGCCGCCTGCAGCCGAGGTGGCTACCGCTTTCTGGATCACTACGCCATGACGGCTTAAATACGGTACGGTCAAGCTGCCACCACCAATACCGAATATGGCAGAGGCGATTCCGATTCCACCGCCAGCTAGAATCTGCATGGCTCTGGAAGGTAAATGATGATTCGGGTCCACCGCTTTGCTTGCACCATTAAACATGGTATATGCCACCCAAAGGGCAAAAAAGCCGATCAATAATTGCAAGCCCTGACCCGACATATAGTCCGCAATACCGGCTCCTAAAAATGCCCCTAAAGCCAGTCCCGGCGCTAAATTACGAAATACATCCCACATCACCGCGCCTCTTTTATGGTGCGCTGTGACCGAGCTGATGGAAGTGACAATAATGGTCGCTAAAGATGTACCCACAGCCAGATGCATAATCACCGATGGATCATAATGTAATTGGGTAAATACAATATAAAGAATAGGAACAATAATCAGGCCGCCACCAACACCAAACAGTCCAGCAGCAAAGCCCGCCATTGCACCAATCAATAAATATATGATTAACTCCATTATTCACATTCCACGGTTACTTAGATTTAAATGGATTTAGAGACCCGACAGCTGCAAAAAATCCTCGATGATGCCCATCAGCTTCCTGAAGTTTTGCTACTCAAACCTGTCACCACGTCGACCAATGACGATGTACGTGAAATTGCACTGAAAGGCGTGCACAGTGTTCTGGTTTGCAGTTCCAAACAGACTCAAGGTCGTGGACAGCGTCAACGACAGTGGGTATCGCCTGAAGGCAACATCTATTTAAGCACATTGCTGAATACGCGAACAGCCATTGATGGCCGGCTGGCGCTTGAAATCGCACTGAATATTTTACAAATGCCGAGTTTGCAAAATTTATATTTGCAAGTGAAATGGCCGAATGACCTGTATAGTCGACAAGGTAAATGGGGCGGCATTCTGGTTGAACCGATTTCCCCTCATCAGGTCATTGTCGGTGTCGGGATTAATCTCGAACCTGTACCTCAAGCACAGATTGACCAGCATGCGACGTCATTGCATGAGTTAGGATTACAGGATACTTCCCGTATTCAGCTGATTGCTGAACTGTATATAGCGATTCAGCAAGCCAGTGCATGGTTTGATCATGACTGCTATAACCTGGCGGCACGTTTTAATCATTATGCGGCTTTTATAAACCAGGCTGTTGAATTTGAAGACCATTCGGGAGTATGTTCAGGTATCTTCCAAGGCATTCAGGATGATGGTTCGGTCAACATTGACACCCCTGACGGCTTAAAACAGTTTTATCAAGGGCGTTTACGCCGCCTGAGTACCTCTCTTTAGAGAAATGCAATGAAGAATTTATGGCTGGATATCGGCAATACCCGACTCAAATACTGGATTACTGAAAATCATCAGGTAATTGAACATGGTGCAGAACTGCATCTGCAATCCCCTGCCGAACTGCTCCTCGGTTTAATCCAGCATTTTAAAAGTCTGGATCTGCAACAAGCCGGGGTGTCTTCGGTTCAGGACAAAAAGAACAATGAACGCATCCAAAAAATTCTCAAGTTTTTAAATGTTCCGGTGACTTTTGCCAAAGTTCATGCCGAATATGCCGGCTTACGCTGTGCCTATGAAGATACCAGCAAGTTCGGGATTGACCGCTGGCTGCAAATGCTGGCTGTCGTGAACAATCCGGAGCAAAAATATTGTGTGATCAGTTGTGGAACTGCACTGACCATTGACCTCACCGATGGCTTGCAACACTTGGGCGGTTATATCCTGCCGAACCTGTATTTGCAGCGTGATTCCCTGATTCAAAATACCAAAGGCATCAAGATTCCCGATGCCATATTTGATGAGCTTAGCCCAGGTCGCAATACCATCGATGCCGTTCACCATGGCATTCTGCTCAGTCTGGTCAGCACCATTGAAAAGGTCCTGGAAAAATACCCAAGCCAACTGATTTTAACCGGTGGTGATGCACCACTATTTGCTAAATATTTGACAGCTTATCAGCCTGTTATTGAGCATGATCTGTTGCTGAAAGGGCTGCAAAATTATATTTATTCCTTGGCTGACGCCTGATTTTAACGAATAGGATTTAGCGAATCAGATAAGGTTGTATCGTCTGCCAGACTTCCGGCAGTTCGGTGCAGCCTTTTATAAAAATGAATGGCTGAATGTGTGCATCCGGCAATTTACCTCATTACTTGCATAAAGATTGCAATAGATTCCCACCAGATTAATGCAGCAGCAAAGGTTTTAGCACATCCCAGACCTGGTTAAATTCATCAAAACCATCACTGCGCATAAAATGCCCGGCATGGTTCACCTCCTGCATCTGGGCATTAATGTAATGACCTAGCAGTACAGCTTTGGGCGGTGACACATAAGGATCATTACAGGAAAACAGTAAAAATCGGGTCGCAATCTGTTTTTGCAAAATAGCCATGTCTAATTTTGCCTGCCGAATAAAACCCTCCAATTCGGGTAATGCAGTGAGTTTATCCTTAAAGCCAGCCACCAGTATCAGCCCTTTAATTGAAGTCTGACTGAGTGCCTGAGTCAAAAAATGCAGACTGGCAAGACAACCTAAACCATGCGCGACAATAATGCTTTCTGAATCTAAATGGGGTATTTGCAGCTGTATTGCTGTTTGCCAGCTTTGAAAATTTGGTGCGTTCGAATCGGGTAAGATTAGTCGCCTTGCCAGATGGCCTGAATGCTGAATTTGCTGGCTAAGCCAGGGAAACCAGTGATCATTAGGAGAAGCTTGATCACCATGCACAATATAAACTTGCTTTTGTAATTGTGACATATCTGTTCTTCTTATTATAAATTGTAGAATGAGTCATATTTCAATTGGCGGATTCAAGCGGCAAGTGCAACAGTATAAAAACCAGCCATAACTTCACTCGGTGTATGCCAACCTAGTGTTTTTCTAGGACGATGGTTGAGTGCAAATTCTATCTGCTCTATTTGTTCGT
>NZ_VOYL01000098.1:0-3700 GCF_013420295.1 Acinetobacter sp. YH01018 | reverse complement strand
TAAACATCGGACTATTTCCGGTTTTCTAGCAGGCATATTTTCATCTTTATGTGCTTATCAACTCTGTCAGAAGAATAAGCCAAAAATTCATGTCGTTAGAAATTTAGCTTATCCGTAACTAGGGTTATATAGAAAAAGAATTAGATAATAAAAAACAAATAGATAATAAAGAAATTAATCTATTTATTCAGAAAGAAAAAGATTGGATCGGCTCTGTTACACAAATACACATTACCAATGCAAAAGGTCAAGTCCAATTCGCTGATCATGATATTGGCACTCAGACATCCAATTACGCAAACTATAGTTTTTTTAAACAGGCCCAACAGAAAAATACGAATCAACTGTTTGTTACTAAACTGATTAAAGATCCCAATGGCCAAGGCTGGGTTCATCTATTTGCACGACGCTACAATCAGGCTGATGGAACTTTTGCAGGCATGATTGTCGCTGCATTACCTGCCAGCTACTTTAATGATCTGATTACCGAACTAGATGTAGGTTCCAAAGGAGTGGTGTTGGTACAAGACCTGGATCTGCGAATTATTGCACGCAACCCCATACTCAAAACAGCGAATGGCCAGGTCGGTTTTGTGGGGGGACCACTGGAACTGTCTCAGCGGGTTCACTCCGGGGCACAGTCTGGCACCATTTATACACGACAAACAACCGATCATGTTCCGCGTATGGGGAGCTTTCGTCGACTCAGCAGTATGCCTATTTTTGTCGTTGTTGCCTTTGGTGAAACAGACTACCTAGCCCAATGGTATGAGGACCTGATCAAAGCCGTTTTGCTGGGCTTGCTTTTCCTTGTAGTGACCACGATTGCTGCCTGGTTACTCTGGCAGCAAATCCGGGCGAACCTATTGGTCAATCGTCGTAGCCGGATGCTGTTGCGTAATGCACAAGATGGGATACATGTCATAGATCGCCAAGGTCGGCTGCTTGAAGGCAGTGATTCCTTTTTCCGTATGATCGGCAGTACTCGGCAGGCAGCCTTGGGCAAAACACTGTGTTACTGGGATAGCGGCTATGATCAGACAGAGCTGCAAGACCTGATCAGCAGAGGGATTTCTACGCCTGGAGGCATTCGCTTCGAAACATTTTACCAGAATGCACAAGGTGAGCGTTATCCGGTAGAAATCAGTTCGGTCCTGGTACATCTAGATAATGACGATGTATTTTTTTGCTCAGCACGTGATATTACTGAACGTAAAAAAGCTGAAGAAAACCAGCGTATCGCTGCAACGGCATTTGACTCCCAGGTTGGGATGCTAATTACAGATCCGCATATGCTTATTTTACGGACCAATCATGCTTTAACCGAAATTACCGGTTATAGCGAACAAGAGTTAATTGGTCATAAGCCTAAAATCCTGCAATCCGGCATACATGACAAAAACTTCTATACCACCATGTGGAAACATATTCACACAACCGGATCCTGGCAAGGTGAAATCTGGAATAAGCGCAAAAATGGTGAACTATATCCACAGCATATCTTGATTGCCGCTGTACGTGATAAGAAGGGCCAAACCACGCATTATGTGGCGTCCATTACCGACATTTCTGCCTATAAAGCTTCAGAAGAAAAAGTACGCCTGCTGGCATTCTATGACTCTTTGACCAAATTACCCAACCGTAGCCTGTTTTTGGAACATCTTGAACAGAGCATGAGAGAGGCAGAAAATAAAAAACAGCTCGGCATAATTTTGTGCATTGATCTGGATAATTTTAAAGCTTTAAACGATACCGAAGGTCATGAAACTGGAGACCGGTTATTACAGCAAGTTGCCACTCGTCTGTTAAATTGTGTAGAAACAAATCACATGGTTGCTCGACTTGGTAGTGATGAATTTGTTGTGCTGCTTAATCAACTTGGCACATCTGAAACCGAGACGATTCAACAAGCGGAAAAGACGGCAAAACGTATTTTACAGGCACTGGCTCAACCCTACTTTTTCGCAGACTCAGAATATCGTAGTTCTGCCAGTATCGGGATCAGCCTGTTGGGGCTAAAAGCATATGAAAATGTGCAGGATCCGATTAAACGCGCAGATATAGCGCTGTCTGAAGCAAAAAATTATGGCCGGAATACCTATCGCTTCTTTGATCCGTTGATTCAATCTCAGGTTCAGGAACGTGCTGAGATTGATGCCGGATTACGTCAGGCACTAGAAAAAAATCAGCTGGTGCTATTTTACCAACCTCAAGTCAATGGTGCACAACAGGTGACTGGCGTAGAAGCCTTGTTACGTTGGCAGCATCCAACCAAAGGGATGATTTCACCTGCGCGTTTTATTCCCGTTGCAGAAGAAAATGGTTTTATTATTCCACTGGGCCATTGGGTATTAGAAAGTGCCTGTCAACAATTGAGTGACTGGGCCAAGTATCCGCAAACTGCTCAGCTCAGCATGGCTGTAAATGTCAGCGCCAGCCAGTTTTCCCGTGATGAATTTGTTCAAGACGTGCTCGATATTCTGGAACGTACCCAGGCTCCTGCACATTTACTCAAGCTTGAACTGACCGAAAGTGCCTTAGTGATGCGGGTAGAAGACATTATTGAAAAAATGACGATTCTTAAACGTTATGGGATAATGTTCTCTCTGGATGATTTTGGTACAGGCTATTCTTCTCTCACTTATTTACAACAAATTCCAATTGATCAATTAAAGATCGATCAAGGTTTTGTTCGTAATATTGTGATTAGTGCCAATGATGCTGAAATTACCAAAATGATTATTGTCTTAGCAAAAACTTTGGGTATTTCTGTACTGGCTGAGGGGGTAGAAACCGAAGCTCAACGCGAGGTATTGGAAAAACAGGGGTGTTACCATTACCAGGGCTATCTGTTTGGCAAACCGATGCCTATTGATGAGCTTAAGCAGTATCTATTGTCTCAGCAAACCCGGCATTAAAATTAAATAGGATCAGCATTCAGGTAACCACCAAGCTTAAAGTTGGCGATTAGACCATTGCGGTTTACCTGCTCATGAAGGCAATTGCTAAGCCCTAAAGTGCAATAAAAGATATCTATCCAAAAGAAGAGTGGCAATACAGTCTTTAAAATTTGATATATAATGCGATTTATTTAACATATTAAACCAAGTATATTAGTATAGATTGATTTCTCCACAGAAATAATCTTGAAGTTTTCAGCCTGCATCCTCCCCAAGATGCAGGTTTTTTTTGTAGTAATTGGGCAGAAAATTGAACAGGCAGGAAGAAGTGAACCGTACCGGGTTTGTCGGAGAGTTTTTTATTTAAGTTAGGCCACCTGACCTAACGGGTTAATCTTATCATAGTACATTGCTTCAAAAGCAAAAGGTGACACATAACCTAGCGCACTGTGTACACGTTCTTTATTGAACCAATCCACCCAGTTTAGTGTCGCAAGTTGTACATCCGCTAAACCTTGCCAATCTGCTTTTAAATATTCAATCATTGTATAAGCCATTCACCGTTTCAGCCAAAGCATTATCGTATGAGTCACCCGTTGTACCGACTGAAGCTCGTAAATTTGCTGCTTCTAAACGATTGGTATAGCGAATGGAAAGATATTGAACACCTCTATCGGAATGATGAATCACATTCTTTGCCATGCCTCGATCATGCAATGCTTGCTCCAATGCATCCAGGACCATGTCTGTATTCATACGTGTTGATACTTTCCAGCCAACAATCGCACGTGAAAATACAT
>NZ_VOYL01000097.1:0-3753 GCF_013420295.1 Acinetobacter sp. YH01018 | reverse complement strand
TAAACCTTTAGCTAATTCAGCTGCCATACTTTTGATTGTAGCTTCATCCATGTGAAGTACCTCTTTTTATTATCCTCAGTAGGATAAATGAAAATTAAGTACTTACACAAAATTTAGAACAGTCCCTACCTGATGGACTCCTACCAGCTGTAATTGTGAGGTCAGGAGTTCTATGTGCTGCTTTATTTTGCCTTGAAAAGCATTGCTTGGTAAGACCAAAGGCATTTGTCATTCACAAAGCCTGTTTTATTTTTGGTCAGCTAAATTTTTTTCATCGCAGAAACATTACAGCCTAGTTCTCGACAGATTGTGAATGACATAGTCAAGTTATAAAAGTTAATTATGAAAATTTATATTTAATAAGCCCAAGTCTTTAATTCTAATTTTACATTTTTATGTGCAGGATTGATCTCTAAAATCTGTGCCGAATGTTCGCGCCAGTCACCTAGCACAATCCGTTTCTTACCCTGAATATCATGTATTGCAGAACGATGAGTATGGCCATGAATCAGTACGTCAATATGTTCTAAGGCAACTTTCACCGCGAACTGATTTACATCCATGATGTCATAAGACTTCATCTGTTTGGTTTCAGCACTTTTTTTACGGAAACCATTAGCCAGTTGTTGCCGAAAACTTAAAGGCATGCGTTTTAAAAAACCTAAAAGTAATGGATTACGAATGATCTTGCGGAATTTTTGGTAGGACACATCGTCTGTGCAGAGCAGATCACCATGTTCTAAACGGTATGTGGTGTCGGATATTTTTAAAATGGCCGGTTCGGACAGCAATGTGCCATTGAATTGTTTTAAGAATTTTTTGCCTAAAGCAAAATCGCGGTTGCCAGCCAGAAAATATATCTGATTGCCGGCATGATGAAACTTTTGCAGGGCATGGACAATGTCATCTAGCCAGGGGGCTGTATAGTCATCACCAATCCAAGCATTAAACCAGTCACCCAAAATATAAAGCTGGGTATTTTTATCTTTATAACTGTCTAATAAATCCAAAAACCCCCGAACGAGTCGAGGGTGTTCAGGTGACAAATGTAAATCAGAGATAAACAGATAGGTCACGTATTTTCCTTAATACTTCCTCTCAAAGTCCATCTATTGGATAGAGGAACTATATCCTTAACATTATTCCGTTTTAAAGCACTGCTTTAAAACTCATTAAAGACGGAGAGGACGTTCTTTATTCAGAAATGATTTTTGCAGATTCAATCACAACGTTCTCTAGAGGAACGTCAGCGTGGTAGCCACGGTTACCTGTGCGAACGCCTTTGATATCAGCAACGACATCCATACCTTCAACTACTTTACCAAATACGGCATAACCCCAACCTTGAGCTGTTTTACCAGTGTGGTTAAGGAAAGAGTTGTTTTTCACGTTAATGAAGAACTGAGCAGAAGCTGAATGAGGAGCTTGGGTACGCGCCATTGCGATGGTACCTTCATCATTGCTTAAACCGTTGTCTGCTTCGTTTTCAATTGAATCACGCGTTGCTTTTTCTTTGAAATTTTCATCCATGCCACCGCCCTGGATCATGAAACCGTCAATTACACGGTGGAAAATTACGCCATCATAAAAACCATCACGAACATATTCCAGGAAGTTAGCCACAGTTTTAGGTGCTTTTTCTGAATTAAGTTCAAGAACAATACGTCCTTTATTGGTGTTTAATTCGACTTGAGGAAAACTCATTCTATAATCTCCTGATCATGGACAAAAAAGCCATGGGTTTTTGGTTGAGAGAAGCATAAGCAAACTGTAAACTACAAGGCAAGCGAAAACGTTATTTTCTTTGTTAAAAAAACCAGAAAAGCGTTTTAATTATCCTATTTTATCTTATAGAAGTGATTTATCAACTATGAAGCCGAATGATGTTGTTTCATCCCTGCCAAATAACCCGACAACAAGTAATCAACCTGTCGATGCTGCGCAGCAAGAACAACAGCCGGGCTTAGACTTTGTACGTCAGGTCATTACTGACGATTTGGCAGCAGGCCTTACACAGCAAGTGATCACGCGTTTTCCACCAGAACCGAATGGTTATTTACACATTGGTCACGTGAAAGCGATTTGTTTGAACTTTGGTATTGCACAAGAATTTGATGGCGTATGTAACCTGCGTTTTGACGATACCAATCCGGACGCAGAAGAACAAGAATATGTGGATGGGATTGCCAACGACGTAAAATGGCTCGGTTTTAACTGGAACGGTGAACCTCGCTATGCATCTAGCTATTTTGATCAACTGTACACATGGGCAGTACAACTGATTGAACAGGACGATGCTTATGTAGATTTACAAACACCTGAAGAAATCAAGTTAAACCGTGGTTCATTTGTAGAACCAGGTAAAAACTCTCCATTCCGTGACGCGACTGTAGAAGAAAACCTGGTGCGTTTTGAACAAATGCGTAATGGCGAGCTGGGTGAAGGTCAGGCTGTATTGCGTGCCAAGATTGATATGGCTTCTCCAAACGTGCATATGCGTGATCCGATCCTGTATCGAATTCTGCATTCTGCTCATCACCAGACTGGCGATAAATGGAAAATCTATCCAATGTACGACTATGCGCATCCATTATCTGATGCCATTGAAGGTGTGACTCACTCTTTATGTACTTTGGAATTCCAGGATCACCGTCCGTTTTATGACTGGGTTATCGAGAAAGTTAAATCTCCAGCTGTTCCACGTCAGTACGAATCAAGCCGTCTAAATGTCGATTACACCATTACCTCTAAACGTAAACTGCGTAAACTGGTAGAAGGTGGCTTTGTACAAGGGTGGGATGATCCACGTATGCCAACCGTTGTAGGGATGCGCCGCCGTGGTTTCACGCCTGAAGGTTTGCGTGATTTCTGTAAACGCGTGGGTGTTTCCAAGTCTGACGGTATTGTCGATGTTGCTATGCTGGAATACTGCATCCGTCAGTCTTTGGAAAATACCGCTGCACGTGGCATGGCGGTGTTGAATCCATTGAAAGTGACTTTGACTAACCTGCCTGAAGCAATGAACCTGAGTCATGCACGTCATCCGAACGTTGAGATGGGTGATCGTATCATTCCATTAACGTCTGAAATTTACATCGACCGTAAAGACTTTGAAGAAGTACCGCCTAAAGGCTTTAAACGCTTAATTCCAGAAGGCGAAGTACGTTTACGCCATGCTTATGTGATCAAGTGTGATGAAGTGATTAAAGATGCCAATGGTGAAGTGGTTGAACTGAAATGTTCAATTGACCCTGAAACTTTAGGCAAAAATCCGGAAGGTCGTAAAGTGAAAGGCGTTATTCATTGGGTATCTGCAACCCAAGGTGTGCCTGCAGAAGTGCGTATCTACGACCGTTTATTCACTGAATCTGATCCGGAAGTGGGTGATGACTTCCTTGCCAACTTAAATCCTGAATCACTCAAAGTGGTTCAAGCGGTGATTGAACCGGCTTTAGCTGAAGCGAAGCCTGAAGACCGCTTCCAGTTTGAACGTGAAGGTTATTTCGTTGCAGATCAATATGATCACACGGCAGAAAAACCAGTGTTTAACCGTATTCTGGACTTAAAAGACAGCTTTAAGCCTGGAAAATAACATTGTTTATGCTCTAGGATGATTCACTGTTGAGTGGCTTTGTTGCACAAACCTATCTGTAAAGGCTTTTTCAGCGATATAATTTTCAAATGAAGAAGCCTACACACAAAATCTACCGCACAACCAATTGGCCCGCATATAACCGAGCACTCATGAGTCGC
>NZ_VOYL01000096.1:0-3906 GCF_013420295.1 Acinetobacter sp. YH01018 | reverse complement strand
AAAATGTATATCGTTGGCAGAAGAAATTATTTAGACCAATGATCAAAAACTTCATTGATGACTTTATTCTCGATAAAAATCATCTGCTACCACAGAGAATCTATAAATAATAGTGCGTAAGTCCTAAATTATTAAAAAGCATTATTTTTTCTAAAATAAAATACCAGATGATGTGATGATTGCGGGTAAATATCAGAATTTAGACCAGGTTAAGCAGAGCAAAGGTGGAACCCTTGTGATTAGCGCATCCTGATATAAGTAACCCTATTATTTAGAGTGTAGTGAACGGCAGAAATAGCAGTTGCAATAGCCTGAACCGGATTAAGTTATTGATAATAATATGTCTGAGAAAATTTATAGCATGCAGGAAGCGCAATGTTAGAGAGTCTACTTAGACTTAAAAACGATCAATATTAAATGAAATATATATTTCACAAAAATGCTTCAGATGCTTATTATTTAACCCAGATTCTATCGCTGTAGTTTCTTCTTGGTATTTAGAAATGTGTTTTCTAGGCTTATCCAACCTCTGGATAAGCTTTTTTTTTGCCTAAAGTTAAGTAAATGCAGAATAAATAGAATTTATGTATCTGTTTAGCAAAATTTTATCAGGATTCTGAGCGGCCCCCCCCCCTCTAAATTACGATCTAAATAATAGGCAAAGGAATCATACTTCCAACGTTGAGGATATTACTCCCCTTTATATTACTAGTCATAACCTGAACCCTAGGCTTGGTTATAATGACAGTCCTAGCAAGTATAAGAGTCATTTTAATAAGTGCCATTTTCAGGAAAGGGGATAATGCAGCTAAAAATCGCCTTGCTAATGATAGCAGAAGGCGTCTTTTAGCCATAACATTCATTCTTTTTGTGGGCTGGAGTGGCAAAAACACGCCGAAATATACATGGAAATTGTCAATGACAAGGTATGAAAAGAAGATTAGCGTATGAATGTTTTTACTGTGTATACCGATAATTAGACTGATATAAGCGTATGGTCACGTATTGGCTGATCATGTAAAAAATATCAAGATTAAAATAAAAGGAAGGTGCCATGATGGTTGCTTTTAGCCGAACTTTACAGACCATGTTAGAAAAAGGTCAAGGTACAGCGGCACGTACTTTAGATCGATTGCCCAGTTTTGCACAAAAATCTCTAGTTAAAATTTTAAGATATCCGCATCAATATCCTGAACTTGATCCCTTGGTGCAATGTATGATGGCAGCCCAGTTAAAACGGGGCAGTAGTGGTTTGGTCAGTGAAGATATTATTCATGCCCGTAAAAGCTTTGATTTGCAAATGCAGTCCATCAAAGCCAAGCCTACACCAGTGAAACAGATTGAAGATCTACGTTTACCTTTACACAGCGGCACCATCTTTGCGCGACATTATCATCCTGCACCCACTAAAAAATTGCCTATGGTGGTGTATTTTCATGGTGGCGGCTTTGTTGTAGGCAGTCTGGATTCGCATGATGAGGTCTGCCGTTTACTGGCAGTGCATGCCAAAGTGCAGGTTTTAAGTATTGACTATCCTTTAGCACCTGAAGCGAGTCCGAATCAACTGATTCAAAGCTGTGAAGATGCCTTGGCATGGGTCTATCAAAACAGAAAACAGCTTAAAATCTTAAAAAATAGAATTTCAGTGGCGGGGGATAGCGCTGGAGGGAATATCAGCACGGTAGTTGCACAACGTACAGCTCATAAAGTGTATGCACCGCAAGCGCAATTACTGCTCTATCCGGCAGTTGATTTTAAAAGCCGTCATCCTTCATTTTATGCCTACAATGAAGGACTGGTTTTAACCGGTAAAGATGTGGATTTTGTCACCCATTATTATGCAGATACGCATCAGGTTGAACTCGATGATCCGCTGATTTCACCGACTTATGGTCAGCATGACAAATTACCACCTACCTTTGTGGTGACTGCAGGTCATGATGTATTACATGATGAAGGGGAAATTTATGCACATAAATTACGTCATCGTGGCGTAAAGGTGCATTATCAGGAATATGGCGATCAAGCGCATGGTTTTGTCAATCTCACACCTGTTTCTTATCGTGCTAAAAAGTATTTTATTGAAATCAGTAAAAACTATAGAAAGTTTTGGGATAAACACGCTTAAATTTTTTGAGCTGGGTATTCATTTATAATAAAGGTGTTTCACGTGAAACACCTTTATTTTTTCTCGATTTTAGCTTTAGGTAAGGTGAGGCTAAATTCTGGCACATAAAAGCTGTGTAAATAGCGGGCTTGAGAAAAATCGGGAAAAATGTCCTGGGTGTTTTTCCAGCTCGCCTGTTTTAATTTACTGAGTTTACCGCGAAATTGTAGTGTGAACTGATAGCGTAAACCTTGCCAGGCTTGATCGATCTTGAGCAGCCGTGCAGGTAAATGATGACTATTCACATAAAAAGTCTGGCTATGTTTATATTTCTGCAAGCACAAACTCATTTCTTGTTGCTCAAAGCAGATATTGCAATACACCACATCATCATGGATGAGCCATTCAAATTGGGCCAGCTGTTTTGGTATTCCCCAAAAATGTTGACCATTTAGCATAGAGGCTTCGGTAGAAACATAAATTTTCGGAATGCAAGACAAACGTCTTTTACTGATTAAAGGATGATCCAAGATCAGCAATTCATCATATGGGCCTACAGGAGAATCATGATAACGAACCAATATGACCTGTACCACGCGTCCAATTGGAGAAGGAGCAATATAAAAAGTCCGATGCTGCGCAATAAATTTGGGCGTTAACCAGTAATTCAAAATAAAAGCATTACCCTGTAAATGCCAAGGTGGGTAAAGGGAAAAAGTAGTTGTATTTAATTCTTCGCTCATTGTAATGCTCATTTTATATCAAAAAGAGAAGCTGTTATATTTATATTGAAAGATTAATATATAGTCATTCACAATGACCACTTAACGTAGAAGAGTAAAGAAATGTTAAAAAAGGCCTTATTTGCTATTGGTACTGCATGTATGAGTTTGCAGGTGATGGCTGCAAATACCCTGGTAGAAATGAAAACCTCAATGGGAAATATTGAAATAGAGCTATTTAATGATAAAGCGCCTATTTCAGCAAAAAACTTTGAAAGTTATGTAAAAGATAACTTTTATAATGGCACCATTTTTCACCGGGTGATTCCTGGCTTCATGATTCAGGGGGGAGGAATGGATGCCAACATGGTCGAGAAGCAGACCAAAGCCCCTATTCAAAATGAATCCTATAATGGCTTAAAGAACCTGCGTGGCACATTGGCCATGGCACGAACCAATATGCCTAATTCAGCAACCAGCCAATTTTTTATTAATACGGTAGACAATGACTTTTTAAATAGAAGTCAGATGAATGCAGGTTATGCCGTGTTTGGTAAGGTTGTGAAAGGCATGGATGTGGTCGATAAAATCACTCAAGTACCGACTGCAAACTTTGGAATGCATCAAAATGTACCAAAACAAGTGGTGAAAATTATCAGCGTGAACATTAAAGCAGCAGAGGTGAAAAATTAAGAAAAAAATAAAGCAGAAATATTTTATTCATATTTTTGCTTTAAAATTATATGTTTATATTTGAATTAGAATAAAAATGAACCAGCTTAGTGCATAAAAATACAACACTCAATAAAACAATCAGTTAAAAGCACTTGCATGGGTAAGAAATTGCCCTATAATGAGCTCATCCCGACGCGATACAGCAAACGAACTTAGCTGAACAGGTTAAGTTGTTGAATGTTTATTGCGTTATATTTTCTACTGACGAGGTAGGAAATAGATCATTAAGAGATTATGAAGAACAACTTGTGTGGATTTTTACTGGTTGATTGATCGAAATTATTTTCATTGATTGATGGTAGAAATTACTCGAAGTTTATTTGAGAAATATTTGTCAGAAAA
>NZ_VOYL01000095.1:0-3951 GCF_013420295.1 Acinetobacter sp. YH01018 | reverse complement strand
AAAGCTAGGTATACAAGGTGTTTGGCGGGGTAAGAACAAACAAACCACCCGTAGCCGAGATGACCAAAAACGAGCAGATGATTTAGTGAAACGTAATTTTACTGCTGATCATCCTGACCAACTGTGGATGAGTGACTTTACGTATATTCAAACAAATTCAGGCTGGGTCTATACCGCATTTGTTATTGATGTATTTTCACGTGCGATTGTTGGCTGGAAAGTATCAACACGTATGAATACAGACATGGTCCTGGATGCATTGGAGCAAGCATTGCATGATCGAGGCATGGCAAAGAATGTGATTCATCATTCCGACAGAGGTGTGCAATATCTTTCCATTCGCTATACCAATCGTTTAGAAGCAGCAAATTTACGAGCATCAGTCGGTACGACTGGTGATTCATACGATAATGCTTTGGCTGAAACGGTGAATGGCTTATACAAAACAGAGGTGATTGAATATCTAAAAGCAGATTGGCAAGGTTTAGCGGATGTACAACTTGCGACACTAAATTGGGTAGATTGGTTCAATAAAGAGCGTGTACATAGTGCACTAGGTTATGTATCACCTTTTGATTTTGAAGCAATGTACTATGATAAGATTAACCCGTTAGGTCAGGTGGCCTAACTTAAATAAAAAAGTCTCCGACAAACCCGGTACGGTTCAACCTATAAAATTGGTACGGTTCATATATCCACAGAGATTTATAACTAACCAGCACAGACCGACCATACCTTGTTTGAAAATAAAAAAGTGCCTGATGAAATAAGTATTCACCTATTTCAAGACTAAACCTCTGTGATGTACTTGTACAGAGCATGGAAAAACGCTTTGGTGCGGTCAGTTATTTGCCTCAGCCCGTTGAATGACCGACAGATAATGGCAGTTGTTATATTGCAAAATCGACATGGCAATTTGCGCATGCACTTGGCTTTCTTTTCTGATGTTGTTATTGCTATTTTTGGCGACTTGAGCATATTTCTGATTGAGTAAGAAAAATTATGCTTAACTTAAAAGGTTGTTTTTTGTACAGCACTTATAACCACTTAATTTTTTTTTGTAACTATCTTATCAAAACATTTGTAATAGACCTTGTATCTTGGTTTAATTTTTTATTTCTAACAATTTAACTTAAATTTAAATTATTAAAACAAAAAAGTATATACTTATTACATCGTTATCTATCTAAATAAAAGTTTACCCCATATAATAATTATAATTTATTAAAATCTATTTCAACCCTATAATAACTTATATATTTAATTATATATATTTTTTAATATTATATAAATAAATAACAATATATTAGTTTTCTCAAGTGGATATATGATCTATTTATTTTTATACTTCTAATTAATATATTTTTATCATTTTATAAAAACAATAATATAAGATAACAATATCAAACCACCCCTAATTTATCATGTATACAAGATCACTCTATACCCCTCTATGGTCTTGTCCGTACTTTTGATCATTTTATATACTTGGATTATGTTACTACATCAAAATTTTACTGTTACCACATCAAAACCTGTATTTTTTAATTTCTGTTACCACATCAAAACCTGTATTTTTGAAGTCTGTTACCACATCAAAACCTGTATTTTTGAAAAATTGATCATTTTATAATCTGTATATAAATTACGGAATTATAATAGATTTATGAAAAACATATAATAAATTCATATATTCCAGATAATGAATAAAAATTTCAAAATTATTCTTAGACACAATATTCTTTATTTTTATATTTTAACTAATTTAAGTTTTTAATATCCGATGCAAAACTATATTTATCAAATTACAGGATGTAAATTTTATTTTAGACATAATCTATATTAAGAACAAAAAAATATAAATTTTATATTTTTCAGATTACTTATTTCATTTTTTTATTTTAATTTCAATTTATGAATAAGAATATTTTTCTTAAAAAGAATAACTTCATTTCAAGAGGGTGTTAATTAACAAAATTAGAGAATTATTAATAATACAATATTATAAAAATATAAATTAAACCTATTTTAAGTTAAGTTTTTTACCAAGAATATGTAAATATTATGTAAAATTACTGATTAAAAAATGTGAATATAATGATTAAAGATAGTATAAAAAACGGAGATTTATGTCTAATAAAGGGTAATTTCTGTAGAAATATTTAATAAAAACTCAATTAATTGTTATTTCTGATCTTTTTATTGATAATTTTTTGTATATACAGTGTTAAGGTGGTGTTAAAATGAGCAGCATACATTTTGAAACACCACCAAATATTTATCAGTACTGCTCACGAAAACTTGAATTAGCTTCAAGACAATAGATTTGAAACTTTCTAAACAGGTTGCCTTATTCATCATCTTCTTTAAATAAAGATTCAATTTCATCCCAGTGCGGAAATTTACGCATTTTTGGCACAACCTGAAATTGTAACTCTACACAATTAAGTACTTTTTCAAACAAATCAAAAGAGCCGGTGAAACGACCGTTTTCCATTTCAGAAATTGTTGTTTTATGGACTCCTGATTTTTCTGAAACTACTTTTTGTGTATAGCCTAGCTTTTTTCTTGCAGAGCATATTGCTTGCCCTATTTCTTTTCTAGAAGCCATATTACTTCACTCCCAACCATAATATTAGCTATATAGCGAACATCAGGTATTTTATGACTTATATTCGCCATATAACTAACTTTTTATCAGAAAAAACCTATAGGAAAGTAAAATTCTCACTAGATAAGGTTGAAAGTGATTTTGGAGTAAAGCGTTTTGAGGGCAGAGTAAAACTTGAAGTGCGACATAAACCACCTAATTAATTTAAAGGGTTTATGGAGTATATAAAATTGTCATACCATCATCTTAACTTTGAAGATCGTACTGCATTAATGCTTGAGTCAAGAAAAGAAGGCTTTTCAGCCAGAAAATTTGCTGAACTCATTAAAAGACATCCTAGTACGATCTATCGTGAGCTTAAAAGAAATAGCATCAATGACGTTTATCAAGCTCGATATGCTTCTGATAACACCTTCGCTAGACGTAGACGTGGTCACAGAAAACTCAAAATCGATTCAATCCTCTGGAAATTTATTGTTGAAGCGATCCGTTGTTTATGGTCTCCTCAGCAAATAGCAAAGCGTTTAAAGACATTTCCTGATTTGGATCAAACAATGAATGTAAGCCATACAACGATTTATTCAACGATACGAGCATTACCAAAGGGTGAGTTGAAAAAAGACTTATTATCCTGTCTGCGTCATGAAAATAAAAAGCGAAAAGCTAACGGTGAACCTAAAAAAGATTCTATATTACAGGATATTAAAACTATTCATGAGCGCCCAGCCGAAGTTCAAGAAAGAAAAATACCGGGTCATTGGGAAGCTGATTTAATTAAAGGTAAAGACAATAAAAGTTCGATAGCAACACTTATTGAACGAAATACACGGCTCTGTATCTTGGCAACATTACCTGATGCAAAGGCAGAATCAGTGCGCAAGACTTTAACTGAAGCTCTGAAATATTTACCTGCAGAACTGCGTAAAACGTTGACCTATGACCGTGGACGCGAGATGGCAGAACATAAAATACTTGAAGAAGATTTAGGCATAGATGTATATTTCTGTGACCCACATTCACCCTGGCAAAAAGGCACATGCGAAAATATGAATGGTTTAATTAGGCAATATTTACCTAAAGGGATTGATTTAAATCAGGCAGATCAGCATTATTTAAATCAAGTTGCCATGTCACTGAATACTCGTCCTAGAAAAGCGTTAGATTGGCTTACACCATTAGAGAAATTTGCTCAGCTTGTTGATTATCATAAGACGAGAGCGTTCAAAATTCTGTGTCAGCCGAATTGGCTAGAGTTTAATTATATCATCGAGCCTGCCTTCAAAGTAAATCGATAACTGTGTGATGGTTTGCCCCCAGTTTGTCACCGGCATTGTCCATTT
>NZ_VOYL01000094.1:0-4373 GCF_013420295.1 Acinetobacter sp. YH01018 | reverse complement strand
GTTCAAATGGCTATTCTACGTTTGATTGGTTTTGGAAAAAAAGAAGAATTTAAGAAAGTGCTAGCAATTTTAAGAAAGAAAAAGCCTGATAGGACAAGGATCCTATGAAATTTGTCGTGTACAGAGAAAATTTTGTATTGTCTGAAAATTCACATGTTTATTATAACATTAGGCTGGTGTAAATAATCCGTGAATACCTTCCATGAGAGCTGTCTACAGCTAACCTTATATATCAAATACCTTAACTCTCTCCGTCGTGTTTGCATCAGTTAGATACCTGAAATTAACGCGTGCAGTTACGTCCCTCACGCTTGGCCTGATACAGCTGCTGATCTGCCATTTTCAGTACCTCTTCCACATCCTCAGAACTATGCGGCCAATAAGCAATGCCAATTGAAATGGTGACGATGCCAATTTCCTCGATTTCAGTGATTTCAACTGCCTTTCGTAGTCGTTCTGCCGCCTGAAAAACGGTGATCGGGTCTGAAGCAGCCATTAAAATAATAAACTCCTCTCCCCCTGAACGGCAGCAGATGTCATTGTCACGAAAATGATATTTCATCAGTCTGGCCAGTCTTTGTAAGACAATATCGCCTTTGTCATGGCCATAGCTATCATTTACCTTTTTAAAAAAATCGATATCCACTGCCAACACCGCAAATTCGGTACGCACACGCACAAATTCTTCAAGAAACAGCTTCATCCCTCGGCGATTATATAAACCGGTCAATGGATCGGTATTCACCGACTGATTCAGCTCATCAATTTTTTCCTTAAAATTCTGAGAACTTAGCATCAGGGAATTTTTGAACTGATTAACCTCAAAATATACAGGGTCAATTCTGTTAATTTTTTCCTGAATCTCAGGCTGATTGAGCATACTAGCCATTTTCGCCAAATGGTTTAAAGGTAGTGCAATCAAACCCGATAAACGCCAGACCACAAAGAAAATGAAGAAATAGAACAGGGTAATCCCGATGGATACGTTGATAATGATACTGTTGGCTTGAGCAAATAGCTCATCAATCGGCTGCTGCGATACAACAATCCAGTTCACACTGGGAATATGTGAAAAGCCGACCAGACTCTCTATGCCTTGGCCGTTCATCAGACGAAAAGCGCCATCTTGTTGCTGAAGCATCGGAGTTAAGCCATCACTGACCTGGACTTTCTGGCCAATTTTCCGAGTATCGGCATGAAAAATGATGCGTTTTTGGTCATCCATAACATAGGTATAATTTTTCTTGTAACCATATTTGGAGGCCAGCATTTCACTGACCAGATTCTTGCTTTGCAGATAAATCGTACCGGCGATAAAGCCCAAGTATTGCCCCTGGGTATCGAAGACTGGTTCAGAAATAATCACGATCAGTCTTTTGGTTGATGACCAGTATGGAGAAGAAATATAAGTTTTCTTGCGTTTGAGCGACTCGGTGATGCCAAGGGTTTTATGGATCTGTTTAGAATCAATCTTTAAGCTGGTCGGGAAAAATGAAATGATATGCCCTTCCCGGTCAACCAGAAAAACACTGTTGAAATGTCCGGACTGGCTTTTCAGGCGTGCCGTTTCACTATTCCTCAGGCTGGAACTAGCAAAATCTTGACCGAGCAGCTTGGCGCTAAAGCGTAAATTTTTTAAGATTTCTTCAAACTGATAGTTGGTATGGGCAGCAATCCTAGAGGAATATTCAGCATTCAAGGCCAGAGAGTTATCGATCAGGCGCTCTTTCACTGTATAGTTAACAAAAAATAAAGCAAAGACGAACAGACAGGTCACGCTTAAAACTGTTAAAAGTAATATTAAGCTGCGCAGATTTAAACGAGGCGCCAGTAAAACCTGTCTCAATAGGGCAATTCCAAGTCATTATTTATGATACTTATATCACAAAATAATGAAAAAACACGGTTTATTTCAATAACATCGACGTGAGTCAAATCACCCTGAAATGGCCGTCAATTTTTCCGGCCCTATTTTTTTACCGAGCGTTCAACGAATGCACTGCCACTATAGTACAGAAGGGAGTCAATGCTTGCGAAGTATGCTTTGGGCATTCATCGCTGTTTCTGCCTGAACTGATGATTCCAGGAAAATGGCCTGAACATGCAGGGTACCAGATTACTTGGAGTCGCGGGGTTCCTGCATTTTTACGCTTAGCACAGGTTCAGATCATTTAACCAGCAATGAACACCGCCGATATCGATTTTTTTTATGCTATATTCCCAGTTAAGACTTATATTTGTGATATAAATCACACGACTTATTTCCCCTAAAAGTTTGAACTTATTACAAGGTTTTTGGATTTCCATGCAAACATATATTCCTTATCAGCTGCGGGTAAAGTTAAAACAAATTGATCCTATTCTCGATAAGCATTGGCAACAACAAATACAGTCCATCCTATCGACGACGCCGCAGGCATTGCATCAGAAAATAGAAGACCAGTACCTGAAAGCCAAGAATATCGCATGGAATTACCTGAACCAGACCTTTGAGTTTAAAGGTCATACTAGCCTAAAAAATCTTCAGCTTGACACGCAAAACTCCGAATTACTGCAACTCGCGCACAGAATAAAGAGTACATTCAGCTATCTGCAAGGCTATCAAACCGACTTTCAGATTGCCGATTACCTAGAAAGTATTGTGCGTGAAATTAACCAGATTGATCTGGAACATTCAGCAGACATTCAGGCACAGCAACTGATCAAAAAAGCCTTTCTGTATGACGCTGCCCTGATTATTCGGGACTTAGATTTTACTGTTTCTGAAAATCACCGGCATTTGGATATTGAGCAGGTCCGAACTTTTATCTTTGAAATTTTTATGAAAAGTGAAATTCTGGGAAGCTGGTTTGCCCATATTTTGCCGAGTGAATATGCAGAACAGGAACTGGCAATTTTTCAGGATTATTTTATTCAGCAACAACGCGTTCGCGACTTTGAAATTATCAAAACCTTTCAATATTATTTTGTCCTAAGCAGCACCTACGACAGTTCAGTTTCTGCCTATTCAATTCGCCGTTTTTTAACCGAAGAAAACTTTGGTAAAGAGGATCGATTCTATATCAGTGGTTTGGTTCTTGACCCGCAACAGCTGGATCAAGCGGATTATTTTGCAAATTTTAAACAACTGATGAACCGAATCATTGGTATTCAGCGCAAAATGAATCCGCATATTGTGGAACTGATTGAATCCCTGCATGAATATAATCAGCAAAATCTCATCCCAAGTTTAAAAGAAATTTTAAATATTCAAAGTTTTTCCATCGATCACCTGGTGAAAGAGCATCTAGAAATCTTAGAAAAAGATTTATCCTTAAATATTCTCGAACCTTTGCTAAAAGGCTTAAAAAACAGTGTGCAACATACCGATGAACTAGAATATTGCTATTTAAATATTTCAAGGTTAATTAATGAGTTTCTGCATCAACTGGAAATTTTATCGCAGCAACCGATGCTACAGTTTAATCAGCATGCACGTCTGTTCAAATATCGCTTAATTGCTTATTTAAAATTACTGGAACAACGTCGTGCGCAAATCTTTGTGATCTTTCACGATGAATTTCAGTATCAGCAACAGCTACGAGCGGTTTCAGCCCCCACTCAGGAAATTAGGGAACTGCTCAATAGTGCGATGGAACAAACTCGCCAGATCCAGCAACACATACGCCAGTTAGAACGCGAAATGCAAAATGCCGAAAATAGCAGTTTTCTTAAGCGGCTGTTTAAAAAATCTGAAAATCATGAATTGAAGATCAATGAATTAAAACAGAATCTGATCGAGGTTCGAGATCGTTGCTATATTAGAATTATTGCTATTCAAAAACAGGCCTCTCAAGAGAGTGTTTATCTGGAAGCGAAGAATTTAATTTCGGTGATTGACTCTAAAGTACGGCATTATGCCTTTGCTAATGGTGAAAATGGCGTAACACGTTTACCGCTTCTGTTACAGTTACCTGAAGACCGCAATAACTTTAATATGCAGAGCATCCTCATGGCATTAAACTATGATTTTTTGCTCTCTGCAAAGAGTTGGAAATTGTCACAAAAGACCTAAGGCAAGGTTGTGAACTATCAAGAGGAAGGTAAATCAACAAGCTGATTTAAGAGTTGATTTTAGTGCTGCTCAATTGTCTTAATTAAATAAGTAGTTGAAAATAAGAGCTGATTTATCAGCTCTTATTTTTTGAAATAATTATTAGTTAGAATACTAACGTGGATACGTTCTTTTGATCTCGATGCGTTTTATCTTGACATACTCCCACCACTTTCGACTAGCTCAAGTGGGGGATTCTAAAAGCAAAGGCTCTTAGGCGACTTCCTCACGGATTTCGCTTGCTTTCTGCTTCGCAGGGCGACCTTTACTGCGTCTTCCC
>NZ_VOYL01000093.1:0-4517 GCF_013420295.1 Acinetobacter sp. YH01018 | reverse complement strand
GCTAAAAAATGGACCATGCCAATTCAAAATTGGCGTTTAGCGATGAATTGGTTTACGATTCAGTTCGATGATCGATTAAAAGATCATTTATAAAAAATGGAACTTACACAAAATAATTTACAGGCTCCTTATTTCATCTAAGTGCCTGATGAAGTTCATCAGGCACTTTTTTATTTTCAAGGTAAGCGTTCGCTGAACCCCACTTTTTCTAACTCATTAAGTAAGTATCCGGCGAACTCATCTTACCAAGCTATCCTATAAGCTGAATAGCCACTAAAACTCTAGACACACATAACCATTTTATGAAACTCCATCTGCACAATTGATTCAAAATTTAAGTTGTCAGTTTAGTATTTGGTTAGCTGTCGTTGTGCCTTTCTCAATTGCGTGTGGAGTTTTAGCTTATATTTTTATCAGTCACTTCAAAACTTAAATATTTTAAAAAATGAAGTCGGCTTGTTAAATTTATCCTTGGGAAATTATTGTACACATGAGGTCAAGCATGCTTGACCTCATAAATATGAGTTTATTCTATTCTGGTTAAATCCTATGACACAATCAGGTCAGGCTATGATCCATTTGCTTTGCTAGGTCTACACAATGAGGATTGTGCGTCTTATGTTTAGCCGGGAGCAATTGAGCTAACTGTGTTTCAATATTTCGCTGTAGGGTTTGCTGATGTTGCTCGTTTAATCCAGATTGCCCTAACTGAATTTTAAGATGTTCAATTGCTTCACCATAGCTAATATCTTTTTGCTGAATAGAGTAGTAGTAACCATATAAGGCACCTTGACTTAAGTTCTGGTAAGGTAAGCCCTGCTGAATATTACAAGCAATTGATCCCAAGACGCGTTCTGAAGCGGCTAACTTTCGTAAAGGATCACGTGCTACACGTTCACACGGATCTTTGTAGGCATTGACACAAGAATTAATAAAGCTTTTTGCCAGATCATCAAGATCATTTTTGCGATGTGGTAGGGTAAGGGTAAGCCCAGCCTTCACTTCTTCAAGAAGCCCCTCCATAAACTCTCTCACTTTTGGGTCTGCCATAGCTAAACCAATCGTTTCGTAGCCGAGGCGTGTTGCGTACCAGGTAGTCATGGCATGAACACCATTCCATAACCTGTTTTTTATCAACTGAATTTCCTGAATATCATCCACCAACACCATCTGACGCATTTTGCCTAGCAAGGGACTGTTATTTTCTACGTAAATCGGCATGTCCACTTCTGCATGGAATAGAATCAAGTCCATGGTCTGCAAAATATGGCTGGGTTTAAAGTTACTGCACATCTCTTCGACATACATTGAAGCTAACCTTTCCTGTTCAGGATTCAAACGGGTAGCATCTTCAATATCAGCATGATCAAGGTCGTGATCGAGTTGGTATTGCTTAAAAATGTTGTACTTAATACGCAACTGACGGTAAAGGTTTTGGTCGGTCAATTTGGAAACCATTCGGTTAACGACCGTATCACAGAAATAATGCTGCTCTAAAATCTGCTCAGCAATGTCTGGAGCTGTAATTTCAACCAAAGCGCTATGCACATGTTCAAGCAATAAGTGTTTAGCACCGATTTTATTTAAGATAATGAGGACGGTTAAAGGATTCGTGAACTGTTCATTATTGGCAATATGACGGGCATATAAGCCTTGGGCAATTGTTCTGGCCTCAGTTGCAATCGCCTGTTCCGGCAAGCAAACAGCTATCATGCTTGAGGCAATATACATCTCCTGCATCTGTTCAATATTACCCGCATCAATGATATGCATATTTTCAATACGTTCATCATAGGAAAGCTGGCCATAACGAATACAGTAACTGCCAAAGGCATTCACTGCTGAACGATACAAGGAATTATGGGTTGAGGCATAGATTCGCTTTGGACGTGTATAGCCATCCCAGTGGGACAGGATCTGTGCCATGAAGCCACCGCCAATCGCACCAAATCCATGAA
Source organism: Acinetobacter sp. YH01018 (assembly GCF_013420295.1). Taxonomy (NCBI): domain Bacteria; kingdom Pseudomonadati; phylum Pseudomonadota; class Gammaproteobacteria; order Moraxellales; family Moraxellaceae; genus Acinetobacter; species Acinetobacter sp. YH01018. The sequence goes on along the minus strand of NZ_VOYL01000093.1, from coordinate 2,559 downwards.
TGCCAACGGTCAATTGATTCAGACTTTGTGGAAAAGACTCTTGAAGTGTTGGCATTTCCAAGTTTAGTGTATGTTGATCCAATTGATGCAGGCAGTCATACATACTTTCAAAAAAGTAATCTGTTTTGGCCAGCATGTTGGAATTAGGTTCCTTGATGTCTTGTAGCAAGATGGTAACCCCACCAGCATTATAGGCTGAAGTAATACCATTTTCCGAATCCTCGAACATTAAGCATTCTGATGTAGGTAAATTGAGTTTTTCAGCAGCGGAAAGAAAAATTTCCGGATGTGGTTTACCTTTCTGTACTTCATCACCACACACCAGTACATCAAAGAATTTATAAACGTTGGCATTGATCAGATATTCTTCAGCAATTAAGCGACGACTTGATGTCGCAACTGCCATGCGTAAACCAGATTTACGTAAACGTTCTAGTACCTGTACCAACCCTTTTTTAATGGGTACACCTAAACTTCTGACACTTTCGAGTTCAAGCTCATCAGCTCGTTGTCGGATCTCTGCATAAGGGATATCGTCCCCATACTGCTGTTTGGCTAGTTGATGTGCACTACTTGCACTGAGTCCCAGACAAGCCATTAAATAAGCATCACTAAATGAAACACCGATCAATTCCTGAGATGCTTGCTTCAAGGTTTGAAAACGTAAACGTTCAGTATCAAACATGGTTCCATCCATGTCGAAAATTGCCCCATGAATAATATCATTATTAAATTTAAGCACTTATAATCCCTCTTACTGTAACACTACAATCTGACAAATCATAAGGAGAACTGATAACTTGATGAAACGATTATAAGAAATGAAACATTTATGTTTATTAATTAATCAATTGCAGGAGATATTAAGACTTTTTTGTAATTTTGAGTAAAGTTAGTTTTCTGGAATGTTTCATTTTCTCACTCTAAGGTAATCACGAGGACCAAAAATCGACTGAGATTAAAGGTCCTTCCACAGATGGATAAAAAGTAGGATGTTAAATTGACCAACACCTCTAATAAACACAACTCCTCCTTTAATTATACAAGTAGATTAAGACGTGCACGCCATCGCTTTAGTCTGCTGGCAGATAAGGCAGAAGATGATGAAATCGAGCGTCGTATTCGTGATGGGATTGAGCTATCAGGAGCCATTCCCTGGATTTTAATATTCGCTATTTTTATTGCATCAGTCGGATTAAATATCAATTCAACAGCCGTGGTTATTGGCGCAATGCTAATTTCTCCACTTATGGGACCGATCATGGGGGTGGGGCTGGGTGTAGCAGTTTATGACTTTAAACTGGTAAAACGGGCACTCTTCAACCTAGGTATTGCAACACTGATCAGCTTGGTCGTATCCACTCTATATTTCTCGATATCACCCCTCGATAATGCACAATCTGAACTTTTATCACGAACTAGCCCAACCGTTTGGGATGTGCTTATCGCATTATTTGGTGGATTGGCAGGAATCATTGGGATCACTCGAGAAGAAAAATCAAATGTTATTCCAGGGGTGGCGATTGCTACAGCATTGATGCCACCTGTCTGTACTGCTGGATTTGGTATTGCAACTGGACAGTGGAGCTTTGTTGGTGGTGCACTGTATTTATATACCATCAATTGTGTGTTCATCAGTTTGGCAACTATTATCGGTATCCGGATTTTAAGGTTAAAGCCACATAGTTTTGCTGACGAAAAAGTAGAAAGATGTGTAAAAATATCTTTGCTGATGATCGCAATGGTGACCGCAATTCCAAGTGCCTATCTGGCGACTAAATTAGTTAATGAAGAAGTTTTTAAATCAACTGCCAACAAATTCATTACACAAGAATTTACCTTTAAAGAAACACAAGTCGCCAGTTCAAAAATTGATAGCAAGACACGGACCATTGAGTTGGCTTTAGTCGGTTTGCCCTTAAGTCAGGCGACGTTGCAGAATATTGAAGGGAGACTTGCTGTTGCAAATCTCGAAGGAACTAAAATTATTGTGCATCAAACCAATGATGATAAGGTTGATGTGACTGCCTTAAAATCTGGGGTATTGAGTGATTTGTATCTGAATGGACAAGAAGCCCTGCGCCAAAAGGATGAACAGGTAAAACAATTACAGCAAGAATTAAGGGTGAAAAATGCTTTATTTGCCAATGCAAATGATGTTTTTGCAGAGCTACGTGCACAGCATCCCACTGTAAGCTCTATTTTTCTAGGACAAGGCATTGATTTACCGACTGATCCCAATCAAAAGCAAATACTGCAACTTAGTGTGAGAACATCTGAACCACTATCGATTGAAGATCAAATTCGCATTGAAAATTGGTTCAAGGTTAGAATGAAGACGGATGCTGTACTATTAAATTTTTTGGTAAATCAAGATATTGTTAATCAAAAAGATAGCAGTTCAAACTAATACTTGTTAATTTGAACTGCTATGTAACCCGAATTACGGATAAGAAAACCGCTTGAAAAAAAGATGGTTAGAGCCATTTAGAAAGTTACTACACAAACCAAAGACTCTAACCACCATGTTTGATTTTACAGAAATCTTCTGTGTTATTG
>NZ_VOYL01000092.1:0-4533 GCF_013420295.1 Acinetobacter sp. YH01018 | reverse complement strand
GTAAATTTTCAGCGTTGCTGGCTCCCCGTCAGCCGGATTGGGTTGCATCGCAGGGGTGTCGAAAGAGTCAACTGCGGTCCAAAGCTGTTGGACTTGGGTGAAAAGGGCGTTTATTCTTCCTATACGTCGATCGATTGAATGAAGGACATATACAATCATTTCTCCGACATTTGGTTATGGAGCGAAAAGTTTCAATATCTTATCAAAACCAGGCAATCAATGCGATTAAGTTTTATTACGAACGTGTTTTGGGTGGACAACGGAAAACATATTTCATCGAAAGACCAAAAAAAGAAAAAACACTTCCTGTTGTGATGAGTGAAGAAGAAACCATTCGGGTACTACGCGCTATTGAAAACGTGAAACACAAGGCTATTCTGATGACTATTTATTCGGCAGGTTTGCGCATTTCTGAATGTATAAACCTGAAAATAAAAGACATTGACTCCAAGCGCATGCAAATTCGTATAGAACAGTCAAAAGGAAAAAGAGATCGTTATACCATTTTATCTGAGAAAACATTAATTATTTTAAGAACATACTTTATGGAATATAAACCAAAAGATTATTTATTTGAAGGTCAAAAAGGTGGCGCATACTCAAGCCGAAGTATTCAAAACATTTTTAAAGCAGCTGTTTTAAAAGCAAAGATTCAAAAGGAAGTTACTGTACATACCTTACGACATAGCTTTGCAACGCATTTGCTTGAGAATGGTACGAGTTTACGTTATATTCAATCGTTGTTAGGTCATTCAAGCAGTAAAACAACTGAGGTTTATACACATATTACCACCAAGGGAATGGAACAATTAAAAAGTCCGATGGATTTGTTAGATATATAGAAAGGATTTGTATATTTGAGCAAAACTTAACAAAAAGCACTATGAATATAAATCCTTTTGAGAGAGTAGAAACGAACGGTAAACGGTTGAAAACGGATTTGTCACTGATAATGAAAGGTTTAGCAAAATAAGATATAGTGGATATATACGCCATTTGGCGTATAGCCACTTGTTATGTGCCATTTTTGAATGACAATGCGAATAGATACAGACAAACAAATGAATTTACTTAGTGATAAGAACGTTGCAATAATTGGTGGTGGACCCGTTGGACTGACTATGGCAAAATTATTACAGCAAAACGGCATAGACGTTTCAGTTTACGAAAGAGACAACGACCGAGAGGCAAGAATTTTTGGTGGAACCCTTGACCTACACAAAGGTTCAGGTCAGGAAGCAATGAAAAAAGCGGGATTGTTACAAACTTATTATGACTTAGCCTTACCAATGGGTGTAAATATTGCTGATGAAAAAGGCAATATTTTATCCACAAAAAATGTAAAGCCCGAAAATCGATTTGACAATCCTGAAATAAACAGAAATGACTTAAGGGCTATCTTGTTGAATAGTTTAGAAAACGACACGGTTATTTGGGATAGAAAACTTGTTATGCTTGAACCTGGTAAGAAGAAGTGGACACTAACTTTTGAGAATAAACCGAGTGAAACAGCAGATTTGGTTATTCTTGCCAATGGTGGAATGTCGAAAATAAGGAGCTTTGTTACCGACACGCAAGTTGAAGAAACCGGTACTTTCAACATCCAAGCTGATATTCTTCAACCGGAAATAAACTGTCCCGGATTTTTTCAGCTATGCAACGGCAACCGATTAATGGCGGGACATCAGGGCATTTTATTGTTTGCCAATCCCAATAATAATGGTGCATTGTATTTAGGAATTAGTTTTAAAACGCCCGATGAATGGAAAAATAAAATTCCCTTAGATTTTCAGGACAGAAACAGCGTTGCCGATTTTTTATTGAAAAGATTTTCCAAATGGAGTGAAGTTTACAAACAATTAATACGTTCGGTATCAACATTTCAATGCTTGCCCACAAGGAAATTTCCTTTGAACAATGATTGGAAAAGTAACCGTCCATTACCCATAACAATGATTGGCGATGCTGCTCATTTGATGTCGCCTTTTGCAGGACAGGGTGTAAATACGGGATTATTGGATGCTTTGATATTGTCTGAAAACCTTACAAACGGAGAATTTACAAGTATTGAAAATGCCATCGAAAACTACGAACAACAAATGTTTGTTTATGCAAAAGATACGCAGGACGAATCGACAGAAAACGAAACCGAAATGTTTAGTCCCAATTTTTCGTTTCAAAAATTATTGAATCTATAAACAGTAAGAAAAAACGGCTACTAACAAGCAGTTTTGCAATAGTGGGGCAGAAGTGCAAAATTGAACTTGTGTGCTTCTATCAACTTTTGTACATTAGCTGCCAGTTTAAGATGGGTGCATTTGAGTATGCCCAAAGGAGCCCGCAAGTATGCGCAGGACGAAGCCAGTAGCCGCGCCGATGGTGGCGCGGGTCTATCTGCGCGTCAGCACCGACGCGCAGGACTTGGAACGCCAAGAGGCGATCACTACGGCCGCGAAGGCCGCCGGCTACTACGTCGCCGGCATCTACCGTGAGAAGGCATCCGGCGCACGCGCCGACCGGCCTGAGCTGCTGCGCATGATCGGCGACCTACAGCCCGGCGAGGTGGTCATTGCCGAGAAGATCGACCGCATCAGCCGCCTACCTTTGCCCGAGGCCGAGCGCCTGGTGGCCTCGATACAGGCCAAAGGCGCACGCCTGGCCGTCCCTGGCGTGGTCGATCTATCCGACCTGGCGGCCGAGGCCCAGGGCGTCGCCAAGATCGTGCTGGAAGCCGTGCAGATCATGCTTTTTCGCCTGGCCTTGCAGATGGCCCGCGACGACTACGAGGACAGGCGCGAACGCCAGCGCCAAGGCATTGAGTTGGCCCGCCAGGCCGGGCGGTACAAGGGCCGCCGTGCTGATCCGAAGCGCCGCGCCCAAGTTGTCGCGCTGCGCAAGTCCGGGTACAGTGCGGCCCAGGTGAAACGGATATGGGCCGAGGTCAGCCAGGCCGAAGCGAAGCAGCACGGCGCGTTCGTGGAGGACGCATTGACGGAAGCCGATGCCCTGGCCGCTGTCGGCCAGGATGAGCGCCAGGAGGAAAGGGCATGAAGAAGCCGAACCAAGACGACGAGCCGTTTTTCATCACCGAGGAGATTGCGGCCGAAATGATCGCCGGCGGCTATGAGTTCGAGCTGCCGCCCATTCCTTGCACCATCCGCCTACGCGACGTGCTGGAGCGCATGACCGATGCTGAGCTAGCATTGCAGCCGGGCGAGATCGCCGACCAGGAGCGTGAACGCTGCCGGCGCAAGCCGTGTTCAACCTCATGATCTGGTCATGGTATTTTTCATGGCACTGAGCCTGATAGTTCTTGCAAATTGTTGTCACTAAAGGGTTTTGTGTGCTTGTTTACAATCGAGTGGGAGTGACGGGCACTGGCTGGCAATGTCTAGCAACGGCAGGCATTTCGGCTGAGGGTAAAAGAACTTTCCGCTAAGCGATAGACTGTATGTAAACACAGTATTGCAAGGACGCGGAACATGCCTCATGTGGCGGCCAGGACGGCCAGCCGGGATCGGGATACTGGTCGTTACCAGAGCCACCGACCCGAGCAAACCCTTCTCTATCAGATCGTTGACGAGTATTACCCGGCATTCGCTGCGCTTATGGCAGAGCAGGGAAAGGAATTGCCGGGCTATGTGCAACGGGAATTTGAAGAATTTCTCCAATGCGGGCGGCTGGAGCATGGCTTTCTACGGGTTCGCTGCGAGTCTTGCCACGCCGAGCACCTGGTCGCTTTCAGCTGTAAGCGTCGCGGTTTCTGCCCGAGCTGTGGGGCGCGGCGGATGGCCGAAAGTGCCGCCTTGCTGGTTGATGAAGTACTGCCTGAACAACCCATGCGTCAGTGGGTGTTGAGCTTCCCGTTTCAGCTGCGTTTCCTGTTTGCCAGCCGGCCCGAGATCATGGGGTGGGTGCTGGGCATCGTTTACCGCGTCATTGCCACGCACCTGGTCAAGAAAGCGGGCCATACCCACCAAGTGGCCAAGACGGGCGCGGTCACCCTGATCCAGCGTTTTGGATCGGCGCTCAATCTGAATGTTCACTTCCACATGCTGTTTCTCGACGGTGTGTATGTCGAGCAATCCCACGGCTCAGCGCGTTTCCGCTGGGTCAAGGCGCCGACCAGCCCAGAGCTCACCCAGCTGACGCACACCATCGCCCACCGGGTGGGTCGCTATCTGGAACGGCAAGGCCTGCTGGAACGGGATGTCGAAAACAGCTATCTGGCCTCGGATGCGGTGGATGACGACCCGATGACACCCCTGCTGGGGCACTCGATCACTTACCGTATCGCTGTCGGTTCACAGGCGGGGCGAAAGGTGTTCACTTTGCAAACTCTGCCGACCAGTGGTGATCCGTTCGGTGACGGGATTGGCAAGGTAGCCGGGTCCAGCCTGCACGCCGGCGTGGCGGCCAGGGCCGATGAACGCAAGAAGCTCGAACGGCTGTGCCGGTACATCAGCCGCCCGGCGGTATCCGAGAAGCGGCTGTCGTTAACACGAGGCGGCAACGTGCGCTACCAGCTCAAGA
>NZ_VOYL01000091.1:0-4561 GCF_013420295.1 Acinetobacter sp. YH01018 | reverse complement strand
GTTCCACTTTAGATATTTGTTTAAGATGAGATGTAACTCATTGAAATGTGTCATCATATTCGTCGTCAGAAAACAAGTATTATGCCATTATTTCAATGAGTTATCTTTTTTTGTCGTGTACAAAGATTATTTTCATAAAATTCCTATTTTAATTAGTGTTTTATAGCATAATTTTAGTTGAGCATTAAGGCTTAAAGGAAATGACCTAAGCTCTGTACGTAAATAGCTTAGTATAACTACCCTATTACTTTAACTCCATGCACGTACAGCGTTAGCTATAGCCCAACAATAACTGCGCGATGAGTGATTTACGGTAAGGGCTCATGGCATTATGATGTTGCCATCTACCTGGCTGCAGGCTGTATGACCAAGATATGGCTCGCAGCAATTATGCCGAAAATAAAGGACTTATATTATGACAGTACAACGTCTGCATGTTGAAAAGCGCTTTTCTGAAATTGCCATTTCAGGAAACCTAGTACATCTGGCTGGTCAATTGGCTACAGATACCACGCTGGATATTAAAGGTCAGACACGGCAAACCCTGGAAATTATTGATCGCTTGCTGGCGGATGCAGGTACAGACAAGAGCCAAATTATGTCTGTGACCATTTATTTAAAAGATATTGAAAATGACTATGCGGCGATGAATGAAATCTGGGATGCCTGGGTCGCTAATATTGAAGCCCTGCCTCGTACCTGTGTCGAGGCCAAGTTGTATGCTCCTGATGTTCTGGTAGAAATGACTGTCACTGCTGTTCGTGCATCGAATTAAAAGCCAAAAAATAAGCATGAACAGTCATTCATGCTTATAGTGATTTAACCTAACAGGCGGATTTTCTTTCGGCCCAAATCTGGATAAAAATCATACTTTTTTATTGAAACCTCTGTTAACTCATCTAGCTGAAAATCAGTAGGATTTTCAATTAAAAAATCTTGTCTTAACTGAAAATATTCCGGTACATCTTCATAGCGAATCACCCGATACCCGGCCATCGCCAACAGCGCATCCTGATATTGGGCATTTTGCGGATGGCGTAAAGCCATGGGATCATCCAATGCAATAATGGCAAACACCTGATGATGTTCATCCAGAATCACAAAATCTGCCACCATATTGCGATATTTATGGCGGGTACGGCTGTATTTGGTCGTCAACAAGGCATCAAATGAAACATGAGCCAACACAGTACTGCGCGGCAATATTTCTTTAAGGCGTGTAAATGTGATCTGTTCACTAATATTAAAAATAGCTCTTTGTTTTAAAGCACTATCTTGCTGTTTAGCACTACCTTCCAGACTTTTCCAAGCCTTCAACAGAATGCCAAACAGAAGTAAACTTCCGACCAAAATATAAATTATCATCATCTTAATCCTTTAATTTTTTATAGTATTTCCGGTGTCACACCGATGCTTGTTATCAACCTCAGTATACAACGCTTATTTTTATTAAATATTTCAAGCAAACGAACTGCATTTAATCATGACGAAAACATTATAAATGCTGACAAAAAGTTGCACTGATTTTATTTTTTACATCTATGCCTAGGATTCATCCATTATCTGACACCAAATTACTGTAGCTCAAGGCACAGTAGGGATGCAAGACTACTTTTGAATATTGTCCTACAATTCCGATGAGCTGTTTTCATTAGAGGGCTATTTAATTGAATGGTAAAAAAAGAACGCCTAAGCGTCCTTTTTTTTAAAAAATCAAGCTTTTGACTTAGGCTTAGATTTAATCTTGGATTTAGAACCCGCAAATGGACGTTTCTCCCCAGTTTCACGTGGTGGTAAGCCAGTATGTTGAGTCAGGATCTGGCCTTTTTTAGGACGATTATTGCCATTTGTATTGGCAACATTACGTGATTGATTACGTGCAGTATTTTCACCTGTGCGTTTTGCAGAATCTCCCGCCAAGGTCGAGTTTTTCTTGCGTGCCGACTGATATTGCCCTTCTGTGCCTTGCGGTTGATAGCTCGGAATCAGATGTTGTTTCGAATTACCAATCAAGTCTGAGCGGCCCATTTCTTTCAAAGCTTCACGTAACATTGGCCAGTTATTTGGATCATGATAACGCAAGAAAGCCTTGTGCAAGCGGCGACGTTTCTCACCTTTCACAATATCCACATTTTCAGTATAACGCGCCACTTTTGCCAGCGGATTTTTACCGGTGTAATACATGGTGGTTGCTGTAGCCATTGGCGATGGATAGAAGGTTTGTACCTGATCGGCACGGAAACCATTCTTTTTCAACCAGATCGCCAGGTTCATCATATCGTAATCGGTGGTCCCCGGATGCGCCGCGATAAAGTAAGGAATCAGATACTGTTCTTTACCGGCTTCCTTACTAAAGCGATCAAACATCTGTTTGAAACGGTCGTAAGTGCCAATCCCCGGTTTCATCATCTTGGATAATGGACCTTTTTCGGTATGTTCAGGCGCAATTTTGAGATAACCACCCACGTGATGAGTGACCAATTCTTTCACATATTCAGGGTTTAATACCGCCAGGTCATAACGTAAACCTGAACCGATCAGAATTTTCTTGATGCCTTTAAGTGCACGTGCTTTACGGTATAACTGCGTCAATGGCGCATGGTCGGTATGCAAATTCTGACACACACCCGGGAATACGCACGATGGCTTACGACAGTTTTTCTCAATCTCAGGGTCTTTACAGTGCAAACGGTACATATTAGCCGTTGGACCACCTAAATCCGAGATAATGCCGGTAAAGCCCGGTGCGGTATCCCGAATCTTCTCCACTTCACGCAGAATTGAGTCTTCCGAACGGTTCTGGATAATACGACCTTCATGTTCCGTGATGGAACAGAAAGTACAACCGCCGAAGCAACCACGCATGATGTTGACAGAAAATTTAATCATGTCAAAAGCCGGGAAACGTGCATTACCATATGCAGGATGTGGCAGACGTGCATAAGGCAGGTCAAACACATAATCCATTTCTTCTGTGGTTAATGGAATAGGTGGTGCATTCAACCACACATCACGTTCACCATGCTTTTGTACTAAGGCACGCGCATTCCCCGGATTGGTTTCCAGATGCAAGATACGGTTGGCATGTGCATATAAAACGGGGTCATTGACCACTTCTTCAAAAGCAGGCAAACGGATTACCGCCAGTTCTCGTGGTGGTAACTTATGTTTAATCGCCTTTGATGCAGGTTGTAGCTGTACAATTTGCGTATCGGCATCCAGATTGTCACCTTCACGGACAATCGGATTGGCGACCGCTTCTTTTTGGAAGCCTTGATACTGGCTTAAACTATTGCCTTTATCTTTTTCAATTTCACAACCATCCAGATCTTCCGTCATCACATAAGGGTTGATAATGGGATCTACACGACCGATGGTGTCCACATCATTCGATGCAATTTCAACGAATTTAGCTTTAGAAGCACGGTTATGTTTATTGACAATAAAGGCCGTACCACGGACATCCGTGATGTCCGTAATTTTTTCGCCTTTGGCCAAACGGTGCATCACTTCGACAATCGAACGTTCGCCATTACCGTACATCAAAAGATCGGCTTTAGAATCCATCAATACCGAACGACGGACTTTATCTGACCAATAGTCATAATGAGCAATACGACGTAGAGAAGCTTCAATACCCCCTAACAATACCGGCACATCAGGATAGGCTTCACGTACACGCTGGCAATATACGGTTGCCGCGCGGTCAGGACGTTTATTCGGCACATTGTCTGGAGAATAGGCATCATCTGAACGGATTTTACGGTCAGCGGTGTAGCGGTTGATCATCGAATCCATATTACCGGCCGTCACACCCCAGGCAATATTCGGCTTACCCAATACTCGGAATGCATCCACGCTGGTCCAGTCCGGCTGGGCAATAATCCCGACACGGAAACCTTGAGCTTCTAAAGTACGGCCAATAATGCCAGAACAGAAAGAGGGATGATCGATATACGCATCACCACAGACTAAAATAAAGTCACAACTATCCCAACCGAGTTGATCCATCTCCTCGCGTGACATCGGCAAAAATGGCGCAGGTTCAAAACAGGACGCCCAATATTTGTCGTAATCAAACAACGCTTTTGGCGCAGTCTGCATGGTATAAGCAGTAGACATGGCTAGCAATTCTCGGCTGGCAGATGATGGAAGATCTGAAAATTAGATCAAAGATGAAAGCCGAGTATTTTAGCATGAATTCGACTCAGCTTGCTTGATTATAATTTATACAAAACCAGTGATTTAATTTATTCTCCCCAAATAATCCTTCAGTTGAAAAAGCTGCTCCAGTAAGTGATCACTTATATAGTTATAGTTCAACACACGAACAAAGCAGCGAATCAAGCAAACTCTTGAAGAAATAAAAAGCGTAATTTAAGATCCGATACATTCTTAATCATTCTTCTTTTTAATAAAAATTCCCTGCATAAAAAAAAAAGCCCCCTCGTTTGAGGGGGCTTTTTAAGGAATAATGAGCTGGCGATGACTTACTCTCACATGGGTAATCCCACACTACCATCAGCGCTAAGAGGTTTCACTTCTGAGTTCGGGAAGGGAT